>NZ_JBFBBD010000122.1:0-13755 GCF_040689515.1 Streptomyces sp. NPDC051173 | reverse complement strand
GGACGGGCTGAAATCAGCCCGTCCGGCGTTTGAGGACAGGGGGTCTGGGGGCTTGCCCCCAGTTTCGGGAAGGGGCGGGGCAGGGGAACAAAGCGCCGCAGGCGCCAACCGGCCCGCAGCCAGAGGCTAAAGCTTCCGCAGCGACAGCCGCTGCACCTTATGGTCCGGCCCCTTCCGGAGGATCAGGTTCGACCGGCCCCGCGTCGGCGCCACATTCTCCAGCAGATTCGGCTTGTTGATGGTGCGCCAGTTCCGCCGCGCGTAATCCAGCGCCTCCTCCTCCGGCACCTGCGTGTATCTCCGGAAGAACGAGTGCGGATCCTGAAACGCCGTCAGGCGCAGCTTCTTGAACCGCTCGTAGTACCACCGCTCGATGTCCTCGCTCCGCGCGTCCACGTAGACGCTGAAGTCGAAGAAGTCGGCGAGCCCCACGCGCGTACGCCCGTCCGTGCCCGGGAGCGCGGGCTGGAGGACGTTGAGGCCCTCGATGATCAGGATGTCCGGGCGGTGCACGGTCAGCCGCTCGCCGGGCACGATGTCGTAGATCAGGTGGGAGTAGACCGGCGCGGTCACCTCGTCCTTGCCGGCCTTCACGTCGGCGACGAAGCGGGTGAGGGCCCGGCGGTCGTAGGACTCGGGGAAACCTTTCCGCGACATCAGGCCCCGGCGGTGCAGCTCCGCGTTGGGCAGCAGGAAGCCGTCCGTGGTGACCAGCTCGACGCGCGGGTGCTCGGGCCAGCGGGCCAGCAGCGCCTGGAGGAGGCGCGCGGTGGTCGACTTGCCGACGGCGACGCTGCCCGCGACCCCTATGACGAAGGGCGTGCCCGGCTGCGAGCCGTGGCCACGGGTCCCGGCCTCGCCGAGGAAGGTGTTGAGCGTCCCCCGCAGCCGGCTCGTGGCGCCGACGTAGAGGTTGAGCAGCCGGGAGAGCGGCAGATAGACGTCCCGCACCTCGTCGAGGTCGATCACGTCGCCGAGCCCGCGCAGCCGCTCGACCTCCTCCGCGGTCAGGGGCAGCGGGGTGTTCTCGCGCAGGGCGCTCCACTCGGCGCGGGTCAGGTCCACATAGGGGGACGAGTCGCGGCGGCGCTGCTGCTGCTCTGAGGTGGTCGGCACGGGCCCATTGTGCGCGGGTGGCGCGCGCGGCTCACTTCCGGGTGGCGGATGCGGGGGTTCTCGCCGGTTTTGGGTGACTCGCGCGGCGCCGGACGGTGAAGTTCCGCGAGGGCCCTGTACCTACTGGCGGGTCAGGACTACGGTCCCCCCATCTCCGGCCCACCGGCACCCACCACCGGCCGCCGCACCCCGCTAGGAACGCCGTGTTCGTTCTCCTCGCCCTGCGCAACTCCGTACGGGTCTCCCTGCGCCACTTCGTACGCCGCCTCGCGCGCCGGCTGCGCCCCGCCCCGGCCGCCGTCCGGGCGGTGCCGGACCCGCGCCCCGACCTCGCCGCGCTGGTCTCGGGCGAGCTGGCCGCCGAGCTGCCGGACGAGGACCTCGGCCAGGACCTGGACGACTGCCTGGACCGCTACGAGTTCGGCAGCAAGCCGCGGTGCGAGGAGATCGAGTACCTCGAACTGGTCCAGGACGCGATCGACCGCATCGAGCGGGGGCGTTGAGGGGCGTACGGAGGGGCGTACGGGGGCGCGTGGACACTTCGGTGCGCCCGCGTTCCGCCATTGGGGGCACCCGCCCGCCCCTGGGCCGTACGCTGCTGCGCATGTGCGGAATCGTTGGCTATGTGGGAGGGCAGTGCGCCCTCGACGTCGTATTGGCCGGGCTGAAGCGCCTGGAGTACCGCGGCTATGACTCGGCCGGGGTCGCCGTGCTCGCCGACGGCGGGCTCGCGGCCGCGAGGAAGGCGGGCAAGCTCGCCAATCTGGAGAAGGAGCTCGCCGGCCGCCCGCTGCCGTCCGGCCCCACCGGCATCGGCCACACCCGCTGGGCCACCCACGGCGGCCCCACCGACGCCAACGCCCACCCGCACCTCGACAACGCGGGCCGCGTCGCGGTCGTCCACAACGGCATCATCGAGAACTTCGCCGAGCTGCGCGCCGAGCTCACCGACCGCGGCCACGCCCTGGGTTCCGAGACCGACACCGAGGTCGTCTCGCACCTGCTGTCCGAGGCGTTCTCCTCCTGCGGCGACCTCGCCGAGTCGATGCGGCAGGTGTGCCGCCGGCTGGAGGGCGCGTTCACCCTCGTCGCCGTGCACGCCGACGAGCCGGACGTGGTCGTCGGCGCCCGCCGGAACTCCCCGCTGGTCGTCGGCGTCGGTGACGGCGAGTCCTTCCTCGCCTCCGACGTCGCCGCCTTCATCGCCCACACCCGCGACGCCCTGGAGCTCGGCCAGGACCAGGTCGTGGAGCTGCGCCGCGACGGTGTGACGGTCACGGACTTCGACGGCGCGCCCGCGGACGTCCGGGCGTACCACGTGGACTGGGACGCCTCCGCCGCCGAGAAGGGCGGCTACGACTACTTCATGCTCAAGGAGATCGCCGAGCAGCCGAAGGCCGTCGCGGACACCCTGCTCGGCCGCATCGACGCGGCGGGCACGCTGGCGCTGGACGAGGTGCGCATCCCCGCCTCCGTGCTGCGCGAGGTCGACAAGGTCGTCATCGTGGCGTGTGGCACGGCGTACCACGCGGGCATGATCGCGAAGTACGCCATCGAGCACTGGACGCGGATCCCGTGCGAGACGGAGCTGGCGAGCGAGTTCCGCTACCGCGACCCGATCCTCGACCAGCGGACGCTGGTGATCGCGATCAGCCAGTCCGGCGAGACGATGGACACCCTGATGGCCCTGCGGCACGCGCGGGAGCAGGGCGCGCGGGTGCTGGCGATCTGCAACACCAACGGCTCGACGATCCCCCGCGAGTCGGACGCCGTGCTCTACACCCACGCCGGGCCCGAGGTCGCGGTGGCGTCCACGAAGGCGTTCCTGACCCAGCTGGTCGCCTGCTACCTCGTCGCGCTGTACCTGGGCCAGGTGCGCGGCACCAAGTGGGGCGACGAGATCCGCTCGGTCGTGCGCGAGCTGTCCGCCATCGCCACGCAGGTGGACGAGGTGCTGGAGACGATGGAGCCGGTACGGGAGCTGGCCCGCTCCCTGGCCGACAAGAACACCGTGCTCTTCCTCGGCAGGCACGTCGGCTATCCGGTGGCCCTGGAGGGCGCCCTGAAGCTCAAGGAGCTGGCCTACATGCACGCCGAGGGCTTCGCGGCCGGCGAGCTGAAGCACGGCCCGATCGCGCTGATCGAGCGGGACCTGCCGGTCGTCGTGGTCGTCCCCTCGCCGCGCGGCCGCTCGGTCCTCCACGACAAGATCGTCTCCAACATCCAGGAGATCCGCGCGCGGGGCGCCCGGACGATCGTGATCGCCGAGCGGGGCGATACGGCCGTACGCCCCTACGCCGACCACCTCATCGAGATCCCGCGGACTCCCGTGCTGCTCCAGCCCCTTGTGGCCACCGTGCCGCTCCAGGTCTTCGCGTGCGAGCTCGCCACGGCGCGCGGCAACGAGGTCGACCAGCCCCGCAACCTCGCGAAGTCGGTGACCGTCGAATGATCGTCGGAGTGGGCATCGACGTCGCCGAGATCGAACGCTTCGACGCGGCCCTGCGCCGCACGCCGGGCATGGCCGACCGGCTCTTCGTCGAGCGTGAGCTGTATCTGGCGAGCGGCGAGCGGCGGGGCATCGCCTCCCTCGCCGCCCGCTTCGCCGCGAAGGAGGCCGTGGCCAAGGCCCTGGGCGCGCCCGGCAATCTGCTGTGGACGGACGCGGAGGTGACCACGGAGCCGACCGGCCAGCCGCGCCTGGTGGTCACCGGCACGGTCGCGGCGCGGGCGGAGGAACTGGGCGTACGGTCCTGGCACGTCTCGCTGAGCCACGACGCGGGGGTGGCGTCGGCGGTGGTGATCGCGGAGAAGTGAGGGGCGGCCCCCGTTCGCTACGGGGGCCTTTCGCGGTGCCGGGTGCGCCGGCGGCGGCCGCCGATGGGGTGGGCCGGGCCCCAACCGGCCTTTGTGCGCGTGTCAGTGGGCGGGAGTACGGTTCTGATGGACGAGTCAGAACGGAGCACCGTATGCCCCCGCACTTTGACGAGTACACCGGAGCGCGTGTCGCGCGTGTCCGTAAGGTCCGGCGGTTGACGCAACGCGAGTTGGCGGACCTGTCCCACGTCTCCTACAGCACGCTCACGAAGGTCGAACAAGGGGCGTTGCCCGCGAGCCCCTCGGTGGTCGGGGCGCTGGCCCGCGCGCTGTCCGTGCCGGTCACCGAGCTGATCGGGCAGCCGTATCTGGAGGAGCTGCGGCAGGACCAGTTCGACGGGCTGATCCAGCCGATCCGCGAAGCGCTGAACGTGTACGACCTCGGGCCCGACCCGGACGTCTCCCCACGAATCGTGGAGGAGTTGGAGGCCCACGCGGACGCGTTGTGCGGGCTGGTCCGAGCGGCGAATATCAAGCAGGTGGCCGTTGAACTCCCGGGCCTGATCCACGAGGCCACGACAGGGGCGCACCTGTCGCCGAGCGACCGCTGGTGGAGGCTGCTGGCCAGCGTCTACCGCACGGCTTACGACGTCACGACCAAGCTCAGCCACCCCGATCTGGGCATGGTCGCCCTGGACCGGATGGGCTGGGCCGCCCAACAGGCATCCGATCCCGTCCTGAGCGCCATCCGGCAGTACCTGCGTGGAGTGGCCTACCTGCGGGCGGGCGACTGCCGGACCGGAACGCGTCTCGTCCGGCTGGGCATGTCCACCCTGGAGCAGGCGGAGCCCGGCCGGGCGCTGGACGTGGCCACCGGACAGTTGCACCTGGGGTCCGCAGTGCTGGCAGCGCGGGGGAAGTCCGAGGACGCGGCCGGCGCGCACCTTGACGAGGCACAGCGCATCGCGGAACAGACCGGGCCCGCTGAGGAAGTCCACTGGCTCTCATTCGGGCCGACCAATGTCGACGTCCACCGTGTGAGCGTGCTCGCCGAGTTGGACCGCTACCCGGAAGCCGTATCCGCTGCCCAGGCGATGGCGGTTCCTCAAGGGTGGGCGCCCTCCCGCCTGGCCCATCACCACACGGAGGTCGCGCAAGCCCAAATGTGGACGGGTCACACAGAAGCGGCCTTCAAGAACCTGCAACTGGCCCGAAAGATCGCTCCCCAGCAGACGCGCTACCACCCGACGGTGCGGGAGACGTACGCGGGCCTGGAGTCGGCGAAGCGGCGCATGCCGGAGACGTTCGGCAACTTCGGGGCATGGCTCGGTATATGACTCGGAGTCAAGCGGTGGCCGGAGGAGTCAGCGACGTCTGATAGTTCCGGCCACGGTGCGTCGGCACGATGTGGGGGCAGGACCCCCGCGACCGCGCGAACGGCCCGGGGGCATGGCCAACGCCGACTAGGAGCGTCAACATGCCGAAGCTTATCCACCGGGTCGTCGACTGGGCGAGGGCAAGATTCAGCGCACGTACGCCCGAACTCACCGTGCCGGAGCCGGAATCAGTGCCTCCGGCTCAGCCCGCGACGTCGCAGAGCGAGCTCTGCGACGTCTACGTCTGGGCCACAGCCCACGGCATCGACCTCAAGCCGAGCTCGCCCCTGCGCACTTGCGACTGCCGTACGCACGAGGCGGTGGAGAGGTTGAGCGCGAGGGTGGCCGAGGCGAACCGGGCGAGCCGGCGGGGGAGAGGCGAGGGAGGCCCGGCCGCCGAGTGGCCGTAATCGGGGTCCGGCCCGCTTCCCCGTCTGCCCGCCGGCAGGGGGAGCGCTGGATAGCCTGTGAGACGTGCATCCGGCGAAGGAACGCATCGCGGCGGTCATCGGACAGCGGACGCAGGGCAGCGGCTACCTGCTCGCCCCACGTCTGGTGCTGACGGCCGCCCACGTGGCGGAGCGGACCGTGCGGGTGGCCGTTCCCGGCGGCGTCGGACTCGTGAGCTGCCGGACGCTCTGGACCCGGGACGACGAGCACGGCGACGCCGCGCTGCTGCTCGCCGAGCGGGACCTGGTGTCGCCGGAAGCGGCGGCCGCCTTCGAGCCGGTGGTCTGGGGGCGGGTCGGCGACCTGCAGGTCTGGCGCGAGGCGCAGGCGATCGGCTTCCCGCAGGCCGCGCGGGACGCGTACGACGAGCTCGACACCGAACAGCTCGTCGGCACCCTCAAGCCCGGCAGCCGGCTGCTCGGCGGCGACCACGTGCTCGACAGCGACCACGGCGCCCCGGCCCCGCTCGCGGACGGCGGTTCGCCGTGGGCGGGCATGTCCGGGGCGGCCGTCTTCGTTGGCGGCCTGCTGTGCGGTGTCGTCCGTGAGGACCCGGCCGGCTGGCGGCACGGGCGGCTGGCGGTGACGCCCATGTTCCGGGTCTGGTCGAACCCGGAGTTCCTGGACCTGTGCGCCGAGTACGGCCACAAGCCGGTGTCGCGTGCGCTGGCGTCGTCCTTGGAGATGGAGACGGAGTCGTTCGAGCGGCGGCTCTGCGACTATCTCGGCGGCCGTGCCGGGGAATTGACGATCGTCGGCCTGACGCTGTCCGACACCGAAGGGGAGACGTGGCCGCTCAGTCCCGCGTATCTGAGCCTGGAGATGACGGGCGTGGAGCGGCTCGCGGGGCGGCCGGGACACAGTACGCACTGGGACATGGCGACGGGCTTCGACATGGGCGGCCGCGGCGCGGACCGGCCCGAGAGCCGCTGTCCCCGGGTGACCTCCCCGCGCCGCGCCGAAGCGGCCCTCGCCGGACAGCGTCGCGTCCTCCTGCGCGGCGCCGCAGGCTCGGGCAAGACGACGTTGCTGCAATGGCTCACCACGATCACCGCGAAGGATGAACTCCCGCCAGGGCTCGACCACTTACGCGGCTGTGTCCCGCTGCCGCTCCCGCTGCGTACGCTCATCCGGCAGGGCGGCCTGCCGGGCCCGGAGGAGTTCCTGCATACCGCTGCCCGGCCGCTGTCCGGGCAGCCCGCCGCCCGGGGCTGGGTGACGCGGCGGCTGGCCGAAGGGAGCGTCCTGCTGCTGATCGACGGGGTGGACGAGGTCCCCGAGGCCGACCGCCGCCGCACCTTGACCTGGATCAAGGAGCTGCTGGCCGCCTATCCGGACGCCCGGTACGTCATCACGACCCGCCCTTCCGCCGTACGGGAGGGCTGGCTGGCGGACGCCGGGTTCACGGAGCTGGAGCTGCTGCCGATGAGCCGCGGCGACATCGCCGCCTTCATCGACCGCTGGCACACGGCGGCGGGCCAGCACCAGAGTGGGCAGCTCCGCGCTTTCCGGGCCGCGCTCGCCAAGGCGGTGGTGGCCAAACCGGACCTCGGCCGGCTCGCCACCAACCCCCTGATGTGCGCGCTGATCTGCGCCCTCAACCGCTCCCGGCGCGGCAGCCTCCCGGACGGCCGGATGGAGCTGTACCGCGCCGCGCTGGAGCTGCTGCTCGTACGGCGGGACCGGGAGCGCGACATCCCCGGCCCGGGGCTCGACCACGCCCAGCAGGTCGTGCTGTTGCAGAAGATCGCGTACTGGCTGATCCGCAACGGCCGTTCCGAGATCGAGTGGCCCAAGGCCGTACGGATCGTTGAAAGCGCGCTGCCGTACATGCCGTCGCTGGCGGAGCAAGGGGACGCGGCGAGCATCCTGCGCCATCTGGTGTTGCGGAGCGGGCTGTTGCGGCAGCCGACGACGGAGACGCTGGACTTCATCCACCGCACGTTCCAGGACTACCTGGGTGCGCAAGCTGCCGTCGATGAGGGTGACTTCGGCGTTCTGGTGGAGCACGCGCACGACGACCAGTGGGAGGACGTCCTGCGCATGGCGGTCGGTCACGCGACGCGGCGCGGCCGGGACGAGCTGCTGGGGATGCTGCTGGACCGGGCGGGCCGGGACGAGCCGCACCGGCACCGGCTGCGGCTGCTGGCGGCGGCCTGCCTGGAGCACGCCACGGAGCTCGATCCGGCCGTACGCAGACGGGTGGCCGACGCGGCGCTGCGGCTGGTGCCGCCGCGCGACGTGCGGTCGGCGAAGGCGCTGGCGCGGGCCGGCGGGGTCATCCTCGACCTGCTGCCCGGGCCGGACAGCGAGCGGCTGCAGAAATTCGGCAACAAGTCGGACGAGGTCGCGCACGCCGTCGTCGTGGCCGCGACGACGGTGGCGGACGCCCGGGCCATTCCCCTGCTGTCCGGATACGCCGACCACCGCAGTCTGGGGGTGCGCGCCCAGCTCGCCTGGGCGTGGGACCGGTTCGACACCGACCACTATGCCGACGAGGTGATAGCCAAACTCGCTTATACGGGTGAGGGATTGGAAGACCTGGAATTCGTGGTGCAGTCGAAGGCCCAGGTCTCCGCGCTGAGACGGCTCGGCGGCCGGCCGTGGGTGCGGTGCGTGGGCGCGCTGACGGCGGACGACCTCACGGACCTGGGCACGCCGGTGCTGAACACGCTGTCGTTCCGCTCGAACCCGGAGGCCGTCGACCTCCGCGCGCTGCGCTCCTGCCCGCCGCTGACGGCGCTCGGCATCGTGGAGTCACGAGGGTGGTCGCACCTGCGCGCCGTGAACAGCGAGGCACTCCACACGCTGAACCTCGCGGTCAGCCACGACCCCGGCGACCTGGACGCCGTGTCGGACATGGCGAGGCTGGAGGTGCTGACCCTCGACTGGCCCAGGACGACGCCCCGGCCGTCCCTGGAAGTGTCCCTGCCGCCCGGTGTCCGGGACCTGCAGCTGGGCGGGGGCCCGTCAGTCGGATTGCGGCTGCGGGACGCGGCGCGGTGCCGCGCGCTGAGCTATGTGTCGTACGTCGGCACGGACGCCACCGTGCACGGACGCCTGGCGCTGGCCGACCTCCCGGCGCTGAGGGAACTGAGGATCATCGGCGCGTCTTTGACCACCTGGGCGTCCGCCGAGCCGCTGCCGAGGGTGAAGCGCCTGTTCCTCGACGAGCCACGCGATCTCGCCGGGCTCGCCCACCTGGCGCCCGCTTTTCCCGGCCTCAGGAAACTCTGGTTCTACTGCGACTCCACAACGGAAGTCCTTGACGCGGCCCACCTGGCGGACCTGGGCTCCTGCCGCCTCTCCCTCCGGCACTGCGGCCCCGTCCTCAACGCCCACCGCCTCCCGGCAGACACGGGACTCACCGTCAACGCGGCACAGCGCCACGCGTAGCGCCGCTCGTAGGGTCACGAGCGGCGCTATGGGCTGCGAAGGTCGTCGCGGGCTTTCGAGCAGGGCGTGGCTCTGATCGCTCAGCGCATCGCCTCGGCCAGGCGCCGGTCCAGATCGGCGTCCAGCCGGGCCATGTCGTCCTCGCTGGGGTCGTAGCCGTTCCACGCGTGCAGCAAATGGCGGGTCTGCTCGGCGAGTTCGGCCCGTTCGGCTGGGGGAAGACACTCCTCGGCGAGGCGGGCGAGATAGGAACGCAGCGACAGGCCCTCGGCTGCTGCGGCCTTTGCCAGTCGGCCGTGTGCCTCGGCGGGGATGCTGATGTTGGCGTCTGCCATGGCCTGTTCCCCTTTCGTCCGCCAGGTAGCGTACGGGTGCGCGCCCGCACCCGTCACCACCTGATCAGGCGACGCCTCACCCCACCACATCCCGCCAGACCCCCCGCAGCGCCTCCGCCACCGCTGATGCCGTCAGTGGGGCGGCGCCCAGGGAGCGGGCCGCCAGGCCGTGGAGGTAGGCGCCCGCCGACGCCGCGTCGTAGCCCGTGAGGCCCGCTGCCAGGAGGGCACCCGTCAGGCCCGAGAGGACGTCGCCGCTGCCCGCTGTCGCGAGCCAGGGGGTGCCCGTGGGGTTGACGCGCACGGGGTGGCGGGCGGCGGCGATCGCTGTGGTGGAGCCCTTGAGGAGGGCGGTGGCGCCGTAGTGCTCGGCCAGGGCGCGTACGGACACCAGGCGGGCCGATTCGACGCGTTCGCGGGTCCGGCCGAGGAGGACGGCGGCCTCGCCCGCGTGCGGGGTGAGGACGGTTCCGGCGGAGCGGGCCCGCAGGGTCTCGGGGGAGAGCAGGCGGAGCCCGTCCGCGTCGATCAGGACCGGGACGTCCGAGGCCAGGACGTCCTCCAGCGCCCGCCGCGCGTCCGGGCCGTCACCGAGACCGGGGCCGACGACCCAGGCCTGTACCCGCCCCGCCTTCGACGGCGGGCCCGCGGAGACGAGCGTCTCGGGGAAGCGTGCGATGACCGCCTCCGCCGCGGGGCCGACGTAGCGCACGGCCCCCGCGCCCCCGTGCAGCGCGCCGGCCACGGCGAGGACCGCGGCGCCCGGATAGCGGGCCGAGCCCGCGACGATGCCGACGACACCGCGCCGGTACTTGTCGCTCTCGGCCTGCGGACGCGGCAGCAGCCAGGCGACGTCCGCGTGCTGGAGCGCCTCGGCCTCCGGCGTGGACGGCAGCCGCAGCCCGATGCCGACGAGCCGCTGCGCGCCCGCGTGCTCGCGCGCGGGGTCGAGCAGGAGGCCGGGTTTGTACGCGCCGAAGGTGACGGTCACGTCCGCGTGGACGGCCGCGCCGTGCACCTCGCCGGTGTCCGCGTCGACACCGCTGGGCAGGTCGACGGAGACGATCGTCCCGCCCCCGGCGTACGCGGCCCGTGCCAGCGCCTCCGCCTCCGGCCGCAGCCCGCCCTTGCCGCCGATGCCGACGATGCCGTCCATGACGAGGTCGGCACGGCGCACGGCCCGGTCCGCGGCCTCGGCGGAGGCGACCCGTCCGCCCGCCGCTCGCAGCGCGGCCAGGCCGCCCGCGTGCGTGCGTTCCGGGGCGAGCAGGACGGCGGTGACGCCCGCACCGCGCCGGGCCAGCCGGGCGCCCGCGTAGAGCGCGTCCCCGCCGTTGTCCCCGCTGCCGACGAGCAGCGCGACCCGAGCCCCGTACGTACGCCCCAGCAGGTCCGCGCAGGCGGCCGCGAGCCCGGCCGCCGCGCGCTGCATCAGGGCGCCCTGGGGGAGCTGTGCCATGAGCGCGCGCTCGGCGGCCCGTACGGTCTCGACGCTGTACGCAGTCCTCATGCTCCCCAGTGTCACCTTCGGGCCTGCCGCACGCCCCTGTATTGCCCGGGATCCGGCAGTGCGGGCGCGCGGAAACGGACACCTGAGAGACTGACGGGGATGAACGAGACACCGATGCGCGCCCGTGCCCTGGTCGACCTGGCCGCCCTGAGGGCCAACGTACGCCTGCTGCGCGCCCGTGCGCCCCGGGCACAGCTGATGGCTGTCGTCAAGGCGGACGCGTACGGCCACGGCGCGGTCCCGTGCGCCCGTGCGGCCCGCGAGGCGGGCGCGGCCTGGATCGGCACGGCCACGCCGGACGAGGCGCTCGCGCTCCGCGCGGCCGGTGACCGGGGCCGCCTGATGTGCTGGCTGTGGACGCCGGGCGGGCCCTGGCGGGAGGCCGTCGAGGCGGACATCGACGTGTCGGTGAGCGGCCTGTGGGCCGTGCGCGAGGTGAGCGAGGCGGCCCGCGCGTGCGGCCGCGTCGCCCGCGTACAGCTGAAGATCGACACCGGTCTCGGCCGCAGCGGCTGCCAGCCCGACGACTGGCCGGAACTGATCGCCGCCGCCCGCGCCGCGGAGGACGAGGGCCTGATCGAGGTCACCGGCGTGTGGTCGCACTTCGCGTGCGCGGACGAGCCGGGCCACCCGTCCATCCAGGCGCAGCTGCGGGTCTTCAAGGACGCGCTGCGCTACGCCGAGGAGCAGGGCATCGAGCCGGAGGTGCGGCACATAGCCAACTCCCCGGCGACCCTCACGCTGCCGGAGAGCCACTTCGACCTCGTCCGCACCGGCCTGGCGATCTACGGCGTGTCGCCGAGCCCCGAGCTCGGCACGCCCGCCGAGCTCGGCCTGCGGCCCGTGATGACGCTGTCCGCGTCGCTCGCCTCCGTCAAGCGCGTGCCGGGCGGGCACGGTGTCTCATACGGGCATCACTACGTCACGCCGGGTGCCACTACTCTCGCCCTCGTTCCCGTCGGCTACGCGGACGGGATCCCGCGGGCCGCGTCCGGGACGGGGCCCGTGCTGATCGGGGGCAAGTGGCGGACGGTCGCGGGCCGGGTGGCCATGGACCAGTTCGTGGTCGACCTGGGTGGCGACAGCGCGCACGCGGGCGACGAGGCGGTGCTGTTCGGACCGGGCGACCGGGGCGAGCCGACCGCCGAGGACTGGGCGCGGGCGACCGGAACCATCGCCTATGAGGTCGTCACGCGCATCACCAGCCGGGTGCCTCGCGTCTACGTCGGTGAGACCGTGGACGGGGACGCGGGTGTGAACGGCGCCGCGCGGGAGAACGTGAACGAGAGTACGGACGTGATCGGGCAGGAGAGCTAGGACACGGGGGGCACGGCATGAGCGACAGCGCGAATACCGACGGGACGGGTGTGGCCCGGGTTGCCGACGTGGCGGACTCGGTCGCCGCTGCGGCCGGGGCCGCCGGGTGGCGGCGGGGCGCGGGTGTCGCCACGGCCGCGATCGGCGTGGTGGCCGCCGGAGCCGCGGTCGGCGTGGCGGTGGAGCGCCTGACCGTGGGGCGCGGGGTGCGCCGCAAGGCCCGGCTCGCGCTGGACTCGATGGGCCCGTACGGCACGCTGCGGGGCCGGCCCGGGCGGGCGGTCGCCGAGGACGGCACGGAGCTCTACTACGAGGTCGACGAGGTGGAGGACGCCCCGGCCGGCTCCCCCGACGGCGCGCAGGAACCGCTGCTGAAGCGGATCTTCGGGCGGCGCCCGCCCCCGCCGGTCACCGTGATTTTCAGCCATGGTTACTGCCTGAGCCAGGACGCCTGGCACTTCCAGCGGGCCGCCCTGCGCGGGGCCGTCCGCACGGTCTTCTGGGACCAGCGCAGCCACGGCCGTTCGGAGCGCGGCCGCTCCCAGCTGGACGGGAGCGTCCCGGTCTCCATCGACCTGCTGGGCCGCGACCTCAAGGCGGTCATCGACGCCGCCGCCCCCGAGGGGCCACTGGTGCTCGTGGGGCACTCCATGGGCGGCATGACGATGATGGCGCTGGCCGCGCAGTACCCCGAGCTGATCGCCGAGCGCGTCGTCGGCACGGCCTTCGTCGGCACGTCCTCGGGCGGCCTCGCGGCCAACACGTACGGGCTGCCGGCCGCGGGCATGAGCGTGGTGCGCCGGGTGCTGCCGGGCGTCTTCAAGGTGATGACCACCCAGCCGGAGCTGGTCGAACGCGGCCGCCGGGCCACCGCCGACCTCTTCGCCGGCATCATCCGCCGCTACTCGTTCGGCTCCCGCGACGTCGACCCGGCCGTCGTCCGCTTCGCCGAACGCCTCCTGGAGGCGACCCCGGTCGACATCGTCGCGGAGTTCTACCAGGTCTTCGCGGAGCACGACAAGGTCGAGGCGCTCTGCACGTTCGCCGACTGCCCCGTCGTCGTCATAGCGGGCGACAAGGACCTGCTGACACCGAGCGCCCACTCCGAGGCGATCGCGGAGGTACTCCCGGACGCGCGGCTGGTGTTGCTACCGGGCGTTGGTCACCTGGCGATGATGGAGCAGCCGGAAGTGGTTTCCGGGTGCTTGGTGGAACTGCTCGCTTCTGCGGCGGGGGTGGCGTCCGCTTCGCGCGAGCGGGTCTCGGGGGCACGCCGGAGGGTGTGAACCGGGGGGTTCCCTGGGGCTCGCGCCCCAGACCCCGCAACACGGCTTCGCCGAGTTGTCCTCAAACGCCGGACGGGCTGAATTGCGAGCTACGGTTCGCGAAATCCAGCCCGTCCGGCGTTTGAGGACGCGCCCGCTGGGGGCACCTCCCA
>NZ_JBFBBD010000121.1:0-13973 GCF_040689515.1 Streptomyces sp. NPDC051173 | reverse complement strand
GGGCTGGTTTTTCAGCCCGTCCGGCGTTTGAGGACGCGACCGAAGGTCGCTGGGGTCCGGGGTCTCCCCGGTTTCGGGAAGGGGCGGGGTGGGGAACAAGCCCGCCGCAGGCGCCAGCCGACCCGCGCCCGGCAACGGACCCGCCCCCACCACCCGCTAACCCCCCGGCGCCCCCAAGTGCTCCATGAGCACCCCCCGCAGCTCGCGCGCAGCGCGCGGTGGGGCCACGTCCTTGCGGTGGGCGACGGCGATCGTGCGCCGCATCCGCGTGCCCTCGAAAGGGGTGACTCGGAGGCCCGAGCGGGCGGCGACCATGCCGGGGACCACCGCGAGGCCGAGGCCGGCCCGGACGAAGCCGAGGACCGCGTCCATCTCGCCGCCCTCGACGGTGAAGGACGGTTCGAAACCGGCCGCCCGGCACGCCGCCGTGGTGATCTCCCGGAGGTCGTAGCCGCGCCGGAACATCACCATGGGCCGGTCGGCGAGCTCGGCGACCCGGATGGCGCGGCGCCGGGTGGGCGGGGGCGCCGAGGGGGCGGTGACGACGACGAGGTCCTCGCGCAGGAGCTCGGTGGTGGCCAGGGCGGGGCCGCCGACGGGCAGCGGGGTGATGATCAGCGCGAGGTCGAGCTCACCGGCGGCGAGGGTGCGGACGAGGTCCTGGGAGCCGCCCTCGTCCACCACGAGTTCGATGCCGGGGTAACGCGCGTGGTAGGCGTGCAGCACGTCGGGGACCAGGCTCGCGCAGAGGCTGGGCGGCGCCCCGAGCCGCACCCGGCCGCGCCGCAGCTGGGCGACCTCCTGGACCTCGCGGCGCGCCGTCTCGGTGTCCGCGAGGATCTGCCGGGCGAGGGGCAGCAGCACCTCGCCGGCGTCGGTGAGCGTGATGTTGCCCCGGGCCCGGTGGAAGAGCTCGGCCCCCAGCTCCCGTTCGAGGGCGCGGATCTGCTGGGAGAGCGACGGCTGGGCGACGTGCAGCGCGTCCGCCGCCCGCGTGAAGTGGCGGATCTCGGCGAGCGTGGTGAAGTAGCGGAGCTGCTGGAACTGCACCCGCGCATCGTATATAGCCGGAACCTATCGGGACAGGCTCCGGCATCGACGGTCGCTGTCCGGCGCGGGGCGCCCGCGTCAGCGGGCCCCGAACACCTGGGTCCACCGCGGCCCGCCCGGCGCGTGGTTGACGCCGACGCCGATCTCCTTGAAGGAGCAGTTGAGGATGTTCCGCCGGTGCCCGTCGCTGTGCATCCAGGAGTCCATGACGGCGGCGGGGTCCTGCTGCCCGTAGGCGATGTTCTCGCCGTACGTGCTCCAGTGGTACCCGGCGGCGGTGATGCGGTCGCCGGGGCCGGCGCCGTCGGGGTTGGTGTGGTCGAAGAAGCCGCGGGCGGCCATGTCGTCGGAGTGGCCCTGCGCGGCCCGGTCCAGGGTGCTGTTCTCGGTGACGGGCGAGCAGCCGGCCTTCGCGCGCTCGGCGTTGACGAGGTCGGTGACCTGCTGCCCGAGCGAGCCGCCGCCGGATCCGCCGCCCGGCTTGGGTGCCGGGGGTGCCTTCGGGGCGGGGCGGGCGGTGGTGGGGTCCGCCTTCTCCGGCTCGGGCGAGGCGCTGGTGGGGGTGGTCTCGGGGGCGGAGGCGGAGGCCGAGGCCGAGGCGGAGGCACTGGCCTTGGGGGAGGCGCTCGCGCTGGCGGAGGGCGACGGCGAGGCGCTCGGGGGCAGCGCGCCGGTGGAGGCGTCGAGCGCCTTCACCTGGGTGGGTATCTCGTCCCCGGCCGAGACGGGCCGGTCCGTGCGGTCCGTGGAGTCGGTGAAGAGGTAGACGCCGCCCAGCACTCCGCCCGCGACGACGGCCAGGGCGGCGGCCCCGGCGGCCGCCCGCTTCGCGACGCGGGGGCGGGAGGAGGCGCGGTGGCCGTGCGTACGGCCGCCGGCGGCGCGGCGGCGGGCGGCGCGGGAGGCACCGGGCACGCCGGGCACGGAGGCGGCGGCCGGGGCCGATGCCGCGGCCTGCTGGGTGTGGAGCACCGCCCCGCCGGCCCACCAGCCGAGCAGCGCGCCCGCCACCGGCACCAGGCCGAGGCCGACGAGCAGCCGCTCGGCGGGGACCAGCGCGGACCACGATCCCCCGCACGCCCCGCAGGCGCGCGCGTGCCGGGCGATGCGCTTGCGCCACAGCGCGGACGGCGCGCCGTCCCAGGGGGCGACGAGGCCGGCGAGCTCGCGGCAGCGCGGCGCGGCGCCGAGGGCGCGTACGACGCCACGGGCGGTGTCCAGTTGCTCTTTGGTGCGCTGGACGCGGACGGCCGTGTGCGCGGGTGAGAGCTCCAGCGCGGTGGCGACCTCGGCGCGGGTCAGCTCGCCGGCCGCCTCCAGCCACCACAGGGACAGCACGGTCTGCTCGCCCTCGTCGAGCCAGCGGGTCGCCTCGGCGACCTCCCTGCGCTGGCCCGTGAGGCCCAGCCGCACAATGGTCAGGTCGACGAAGTCCGCGCGGGGGTCGGGGACTTCGGCGACTTCCTGGAGGCCACTGACGGGTGCCTCGGGGCGGGCCCGCCAGTGGCTGCGTATCTGGTTGGTCGTGATGGCCACGAGCCAGGAGCGGAAGCGGGCGGGGTCCCGGAGCTCGTCCAGGCCGTTGATGACCCGCAGCATCGTCTCCTGGACCACGTCGTCGACGTCGGCGTGGCCGTTGAGGGCCCGTCCGACGATGTTGTAGACGAGCGGCAGGCAGGCGGCGACGAGTTCGTCCTGTGCCGCCTGGTCCCCGGCCCGCGCCGCCTCGACCACGGCCACGCTGTCACTGTTCACGCCGCGCCACCCCTTCTCGCTTTTCCGTTCGGTCCGACACATAGGAGACGTGGGGCGACGCACGGGATAACAGAAAAGGGAGGGAAATTTTTTTACGCGAGGAACTCCGCCACGATGCCGGGGGCGGCCGACTCCGCGAAGTCCGCCGCGTCCGCCGCCGCCATGTCGCGGACGCGGTAGCTCTCCTCGCCCGCCGCGACCGCGGCCGTGAGCGTGACCACCCCGGCGCGCCGCGAGAACGGGTTGTCCGTGAACGTCCAGGCCAGCACGGCCCGCCGGTCGAGCACGGCCGTCTGCCGCCCGAACGTGCCCGACCGCACGACCAGATGGCGCCCGCGCACGGCGTGCCCCAGCCCGCGGTAGGCGCTGCGCGCGAGTGCGTACGCGACGGGGGCGGCGAGCAGGACGTATCCCGCGGCGCAGTACAGCAGTACGGGGGTGAGCAGCCACCCCAGCACGGCCAGGGCCGCGGCCGGGGGCAGGACGTACCAGAGGAGGCCGCGCACGATCCGCCTGCGCAGGGCGGCGCGCGGGTGCGGGGTGAGCGCTCCGGTGGGCACCTCGCCCTCGCCCAGCAGGTCGGCGCACACCCGCAGTGCTTCGGCGCGGGGCGCGGGCGGCATGACGACGCTGCGCTTGCGGTTCTCCTCGCGGTTGCCGAGGCCGCCCGCCACGGCCCGCACGCTCGCCCCGCCGCCGTGCCGCAGCATCAGGGGCTCGCAGAGGGTCACGCCGCGCAGGCGGGCGCGTTCGATGGAGACGGAGCGGGTCGTGAACAGGCCGCGGCGGACGCGGAGTGTGCTCGAACCGTCCCATTCCAGGCGGTACTTCCACCAGTTCTCGGCGTACAGCACCACCGCGCCCACGACGCCGAGCGCGGTCACGGCGAGCAGGGCCAGCGGCACGGTGATCCACAGGGCGCTGTCGCCGAACTCCTGGAAGGCGTGGCGCACGAAGCCGATGCGCCAGGGCTCGACGCCGATCCCGTCGAGCACCCGCCACACCGCGCCGCCCGCGACGAAGACCCCGCCGAACACCCAGAACGTCAGCGGCGCGTAGCGCAGCCAGCGGGGGTCGCCGACGGCGAGCACGGGGTCGTCGGCGTCGCGCGCCCCGGCGCGGGCGAGGAGTTCGGCGCGCAGCCGCTCGGCCTCCGGGCGGGCGAGCGCCTCCAGGGCCAGCCGCCCGCCCTGGCCGCCGGTGCCGGCGCGCAGCACGGCGAGGCCGAGGGCACGCTGCACGAGGTTGGCGGTGACGTCGACCGTACGGATCCGGCTCAGCGGTATCGCGCGGAGGCTCTGGGTGAACAGGCCGGTCCGCAGCTCGAAGGAGTCCGCGGTGACGCGGAAGCGGGTGCGCCGCCAGGTGACGAGCCCGGCCGCGGTGATCACGGCGAAGACTGCGCAGATGGCGCCGAGGGTGATCCACGCGCGAAGGCCCGGCCGGCCGCCGGTGGCGAGCACGGTGAGGGCGAGCGAGCCGAGCGGCGCGCCCATCCAGGTGCAGTGCAGGACGAGGGTGCGGGCGTCGAGGGTGCGCCAGCCGGCGGTCATGCGGCGTCCCCGGGTATCAGGCGCGCCGCGTCCGTGATGCGCTCGGCCAGGTGCAGGGCGTCGGCGTCGGACAGCCCGGCGATCTTCACGTCGCCGGCCGTGGAGGCGGTGGTGACGGTGACCGTGGCGAGCCCGAACGACCGTTGCAGGGGCCCGCGCACGGTGTCGACGGTCTGCACCCGCGACAGCGGGGCGATCCGCCGCTGCTGCCGCAGCCAGCCGCCGGCGGCGTAGACCGCGTGCTCCCCCAGCTCCCAGGCGTGGACGCGGTAGCGCAGCCGGGGCATCACCAGGAGATAGCCGGCGGCGGGCAGCACGAGCACGCAGATCACGAGCGGCGCGAGCCACGGCAGGGCGCCGGGGAAGAAGAGCAGGGACAGCACGAGCAGCGCGAGGGCGACGAGCAGCAGCGGCCCGCTGACGGTGAGCGCCGCCTGCACGGTCCACCAGCGCCGGGCCCGCGGGTCGACGCCGTGGCGTGGCGGCCGGAGCCTGACCTGTGGAGGGTTCCGGTGTACGGCCATCGCTGCCCCGATTCTTTGCAAGTCGTTCGTACCGGCAAGCGCTAAGCTATAGCAATACGATCGACCCGTAAAAGTGAGGGGTGGTGGGCGTGCCCAAGCGCGTGGACCACGAGGAGCGCCGCAGGACCATCGCGGAGGCCCTCTGGCGGATCGCGTGCGAGCGCGGTCTCGACGGCGCGAGCCTGCGCGACGTCGCGGCGGAGGCCGGCATCTCGCTCGGGCGGTTGCAGCACTACTTCGCCAGCAAGGACGACATGCTCGTCTTCGCCCTCGGCCACATCAGCGAGCTCGCGACGCGGCGCGTGACCGAGCGGCTGGGGGCGCTGCCCGCGGCGCCCGCGCCGCGCGAGGTGCTGCGGGAGACGGTCGCGGAACTCCTGCCCCTGAACGAGGCGAGCCGCACCGGCAATCTGGTGCAGATCGCCTACTTCGTCCGCGCCCTCCACGACGAACGGCTGCGCGCCCACGCCAAGGAGGGCATCCCGGCGCTGCGCGCCTTCTTCGCCGGCCAGGTGCGCGAGGGCATGACCCGGGGCGAGATCGCCGCGGACCGCGACCCGGACGCGGAGGCGATGCTCCTGATCGCCCTGACGGACGGCCTCACCAGCCACACCCTCCTGGAGGTCTGCTCCCCCGAGGAGTCCCTGCGCCTGCTCGACGCCCACCTGGAACGGCTGTTCACGCCGTAGGGGGGCGGCCTTCCGCCCGGCGAGAGCGATCAGCCCCGTCAGCCGTACCAGGTGATGTTGCAGACGTACACGCAACAGTGGCGGGGAATGACCAGAAAGCTCAAGAAGCCGCGTCCACTGAGGAAGTCGAAATGCCGCACCCCGCCCTCCGGCCTCGGAGACCTCCCGACCTTCTCGGCGTCCCGCCCGAGTGCGGCGAGTTCGGTGGCCAGTCGCTCCACCTCGGCCACCACGCCGGGCGGGAGACCCGCCGAGACGTGCTCTTCGTCAGGGTCGTATTCCCAGGACCACTCGCTCACAGTCCCGCCTCCGCCTCCGCCGCCTGAAAGATCCGGCGGATCTCGGCGAGCACTGGCCGGAGCGTCTCCTTGTCCTCCGTGGCCTGCGCGGAATTCTCCAGCTCGCGCAGGCGTGCCGCGCGCTCGGGATGGCGCTCGATCGCGATGAATACGGCCCAGTGGTGCACGAAGGTGCGGAGCGGGGCGAGGCTCTGCGTCTGCTGCGCGTTCGTCGTCGCTTCGAACAGGTGCTGGGTGAGGTCGGGGATCCTGCTCGGGGCGATCCGGGCCACTGCCGCCCGCAGGGCGTCCGGAGTGAGCTCCGGCATGGGGATCAGCGGGCCGTACGGACCGTCGGGCTGCGCACTCACGGTGTCCTCCGTTGCGGACGGGGTGGTCCCGCCACCGTACCGTCAGGCCGGAGGCCGTCACGGCCTCCGCGCCGCCCTGTTGCGGCCGCCCGGGCCCGGGGAGAGGGCTTCCGAGAGGTCGTCGAGTGCGTCCATGAGGAGGTCCGCGCCGCGGACGGCGACGCCCTCGTCGCCGACCTCCGCCTGCCAGGCGGTGAGCGCTGCGCGGGGGCCCGTCCAGTCGAGGTGGCCGCGTTCGCGTACGGCCGTGGCGGCGGCGGGGAGCGCCTCCTGGAGGGCTTCGGCGAAGGCTTCGGCGCCCTTGGAGGGTTCGGCGTCGCGGTCCGGGAGGTGGGCCTCCATCAGCATGGTCGCCCGGCCCATGGTGGCGAGCGCCGCGTCCGCCGCGCGCTCCTTGGTGCGGGAGAGACCCCGGTGGCGTACGGGCTCGGTCAGGGCGCGGGCCGCCGCCTCGTCCCACGCCGCACGGGCCGAGCGCGAGGCCAGCAGCGCCTCGCGCACCCGGCGCGGGCGGCGCTCGGCAGGGCTGCCGAACGCTTTGAGCACGGCCAGGCCGTAACGGCCGTTGGCGGTCAGCCAGTCGGCGAGGCGGTCGCGCAGCCGGGGCGTCTCCCAGGTGGGGAAGAGCGCGTACGCGGCCATCGCGAGCAGCCCGCCGAGCAGGGTGAGGGCCACCCGCGCCTGGACGGTCTGCGACCAGCTCCCGCCGGCGATGCCCAGGAGGAAGACGACGTAGGCGGCGATGCACGCCGACACCACGCTGTAACCGGTGCGCATCAGCAGATACATCAGGCCGACGCACAGCACGGCGAGCCCGGCGTTCACCCACTCCCCCGGGTGGGCCACGGCGACCAGCGCGCCGGCGAGCAGGACGCCGACGACGGTGCCCGCGAAGCGGGCGACGCCGCGGGAGTAGGTCTGGCCGAAGTCCGGCCGCATCACCATCACCGAGGTCATCGGCGCCCAGTAGCCGTGCCCGAGCGGCAGCGCGGTGCCCAGCACATAGCCGGCCAGCACGACCACCGCCGTGCGGACCGCGTGCCGGCCGACCGGCGAGGACCAGCGCGCCTCGCGGCGCACGGCGCTCAGCACGAGCGGCGCGAGGCGGGGCACGGAGGGCCGCGGCAGGTGCCGGTGCTCCTGCCCGGCCTGCGGGGGCGTCGTGCGGACCGGCTCGTCGGTGGCGTCGACGGCGTCGCCGAGCAGCGAGATCAGGCGGTACGCCGACCGCCGCGCCGGACCCTTGAGCATCGGCCCCGACGCGGGCACCTCCAGCGCCGCCACCGCCTCGGCCGGCAGCCGCACCGGCCTGCCCCAGCGGATGGCGCGGGCGACGGCGTCCAGGACGGCCCCGGCGGCGGCCAGCAGATCGCGGGCCCGGTCGCGCTCGGGCCCCTCCGCGGGGGCGCCCAGCACGGGGTCGGCGAGCGAGGCGAGCACCGGCCGGATACTCTCGGCCACACCGCGCGGGCCACCGAGCTGGCGCGGCCGGTTCCGGGCCTGACGCGGGGTCAGCTCGGCGGCCTCGCGCGCGTCCATCAGCGGCTGCGGGTCGAAGCGGGCCAAGGGGTCGTGGCGGAGTCTGCGCGCGTAGTCCGCCTCGGCGGCCAGCGCGTCCGCGAGCGCGTCGCGCTGCTCGCCCCAGGGGCGGATGGGCAGCAGCACGATCAGCGCGGCCTGCACCAGGCCGCCGAAGGCGATGAGCCCGGCGTGCTCCAGCGCGCCGAGCAGCGACGTGGGCAGAGTGACCGTGACCAGCATGACCGCGATGGTCTGCGTCGCGACCAGCCCGGACACCGGCCCGGCCGCCCAGGCCATGCCGGCGAGCAGGGTCCACACCGTCAGCAGCGTGGCGAACAGCACGTGATCGGCGGCCGCGAGGTACCCCAGGAACGTGCTGACCGCCAGGCCCACCGCCACCGCGAGGGCCAGCACGGGCCGCGGCCGCCAGCTCCGCTGGAACGTCGCCAGGCCCGAGGCGAAGGCGCCGAACGCGGAGGACACGGCGAGGGTGGGGTTCCCCAGCCACAGCATGAGCCCGATCACGATCGCGACGCCCGCGGCGCCGCGCACGGCGACGAGGGGCGTGAGCTTGGCGCGTTCCACCGTCAGCCCGGCCCGTGCGGTCTCTCTCAGGGCACTCGACCAGGTCATACCCCGAGCTTACGATCATGCCCGGACGAACCGGGGGTGCCCCCCGGAGCAGGGGTGCCGCGCGCCGTCACGGCGCGCGGCACGTCCGGGCCGGCTACTTGTGGCTCGGGAAGCCCAGGTCGACCCCGCCGTCCGACGGGTCCGGCCAGCGGGTGGTCACCACCTTGCCGCGGGTGTAGAACCGCACGCCGTCGTTGCCGTAGATGTGCAGGTCCCCGAAGAGGGAGTCCTTCCAGCCGCCGAAGGAGTGGTAGCCCACCGGCACCGGGATCGGGACGTTCACGCCGACCATCCCCGCGTGGACCTCCAGCTGGAAGCGGCGCGCCGCGCCGCCGTCCCGCGTGAAGATGGCGGTGCCGTTGCCCCAGGGCGAGCCGTTGATCAGGGCCAGCCCGTCCTCGTAGGTGTCGGCGCGCAGCACGCACAGCACCGGGCCGAAGATCTCGTCGCGGTAGGCGTCCATGTCCGTGCCGACGTGGTCGAGGAGCGACAGGCCGAGCCAGTGGCCGTTCTCGTGGCCCTCGACGGTGAAGCCCGTGCCGTCCAGCACGACCTGCGCGCCCTGGCCGGCGGCGCCCTCCACGTAGGAGGCGACCTTGTCGCGGTGGGCCTTGGTGATGAGGGGGCCCATCTCGGACGCGGGGTCGTCGCCCGGGCCGATCTTGATCTTCACGGCGCGGTCGACGATCTTCCGCACCAGCTCGTCGCCGGTGGCACCGACCGCCACGACGGCGGAGATCGCCATGCAGCGCTCGCCCGCGGAGCCGTACGCGGCGGAGACCGCGGCGTCGGCGGCGGCGTCGAGGTCGGCGTCGGGCAGCACCAGCATGTGGTTCTTCGCGCCGCCGAGCGCCTGGACGCGCTTGCCGTGGGCGGTGGCCACGGTGTGGATGTGCCGGGCGATCGGGGTGGAGCCGACGAAGGAGACGGCCGCGACGTCGGGGTGCTCCAGGAGGCGGTCGACGGCCACCTTGTCGCCGTTGACCACATTGAGGACCCCGGCGGGCAGCCCCGCCTCCGCCGCCAGCTCCGCGAGCAGGAAGGCGGCCGAGGGGTCCTTCTCGCTCGGCTTGAGCACGAAGGTGTTCCCGCAGGCGATGGCCACGGGGAACATCCACATCGGCACCATGGCCGGGAAGTTGAAGGGCGTGATGCCCGCGACGACGCCGAGCGGCTGCCGGATCGAGGCGACGTCGACGCCGCTGGACACCTGGGACGACAGCTCGCCCTTGAGCTGCGTGGTGATCCCGCAGGCCAGCTCGACGATCTCCAGGCCGCGGGCGACCTCGCCGAGCGCGTCGGAGTGGACCTTGCCGTGCTCGGCGGTGATCAGCCGGGCGATCTCCTCGCGGTGGCCGTCCAGGAGCGCGCGGTAGCGGAAGAGGACGGCGGTGCGGGCGGCGAGCGAGGAGGTGGCCCACGTGGCGAACGCGTCCTTGGCGGCGGCCACGGCGGCGTCGACCTCTTCGACGGAGGCGAAGGCGACCCGCGTGGTCCGCTCCCCGGTCGCGGGGTCGGTGACCGGCCCGAACGTGCCGGAGGCGCCCTCGACGGCCTTGCCGCCGATCCAGTGGTGCACGGTCTTCATCTTCGGGAGCCCTTCTGGCGGATGACGGCTGACGACTGCGGATGCGGCTACGGACGGCCGCGGACGGGGTCGGGGACGGGGTCCGGGAACGGGCTCGGCGGGCGGCGGCGCCTCAGAGGTGCCGACGCCGCCCGGCCGCGTGCCGTTCGTACTCCTCCCGGGCCCTGACCGCCGCGGGACGGGTCGCGGTCTCGGCGACAGGCACATCCCACCACGCCTGCGCGGGGGGCGCGCCCGGCACTGTGTCGGCCGTTTCGGTCTCCACATAGACACATGTGGGGACGGTCGCGGCGCGCGCCCGGGCCAGCGCGTCCTCCAGCTCGCGGACCGTCCGGGCGCGCAGCACGGACATCCCCAGGGAGGCCGCGTTGGCGGCGAGGTCGACGGGCAGCGGGTCGCCCGTGTACGTGCCGTCGGGGGCCCGGAAGCGGTAGGCCGTGCCGAAGCGCTCGCCGCCGACGGCTTCCGAGAGCCCGCCGATGGAGGCGTAGCCGTGGTTCTGGAGCAGCACCACCTTGATGGCGATCCCCTCCTGCACGGCCGTGACCAGCTCGGTCGGCATCATCAGATACGTGCCGTCGCCGACGAGCGCCCAGACGGGGCGGTCGGGGCTCGCCATCCGGACGCCGATCGCGGCGGGGATCTCGTAGCCCATGCAGGAGTAGCCGTATTCGAGGTGGTAGCCGCGGCGGCCGCGGGCGCGCCAGAGCTTGTGGAGGTCGCCGGGGAGCGAGCCGGCGGCGTTGACGATCACGTCCGCGGGGGTGACGAGGCGGTCGAGCGCGCCGAGCACCTGGGCCTGGGTGGGGCGGGTGGCGCCGTCGGGGGAGGAGAAGGCGCGGGTGACGGCCTCGTCCCAGGCGGCCTTCCCGCGGGCGTACTCCCGCGCGTACTCCTCGGGGACGCGGTGGCCCGGCAGCGCCTCGCCCAGCGCCTCCAGTCCGGCCCGCGCGTCGCCGACCAGGGGCAGCCCGGCGAGCTTGTGGGCGTCGAAGGAGGCGATGTTGAGGTTGACGAAGCGCACCCCGGGCGCGGCGAAGAGGGTCGAGGAGGCGGTGGTGAAGTCGCTGTAGCGGGTGCCGACGCCGATCACGAGGTCGGCGGTGCGGGCGAGTCCGTCGGCGACGGCGGTGCCGGTGTGGCCGAGCCCGCCGACGTCGCGGGGGTCGTCGTGCGGCAGCGCGCCCTTGCCCGCCTGGGTGCAGGCGACGGGGATGCCGGTGGCGCCCGCGAAGGAGGCGAGCGCGTCGTACGCCTCGCTGTGCGCGACGCCTCCGCCGGCGATCAGCAGGGGGCGGCGTGCCGCCCGTACGGCCTCGGCGGCCTCGGCGAGGGACTCGGCGTCGGGCACGGGGCGGCGCACGCGCCAGACGCGGTCGGCGAAGAACGCCTCCGGCCAGTCGTACGCCTCGGTCTGCACGTCCTGCGGCAGGGCGAGGGTGACGGCACCGGTCTCGACGGGGTCGGCGAGCACCCGCGCGGCTTCCAGGGCCGCGGGGATCAGCGCCTCGGGGCGGGTGACGCGGTCGAAGTGGCGCGAGACGGGCCGCAGGCAGTCGTTGACGGAAATGTCACCGGCGCCGGGGTGTTCGAGCTGCTGGAGCACGGGGTCGGCGGGCCGGGTCGCGAAGGTGTCGCCGGGCAGCAGGAGGACGGGGATGTGGTTGACGGTGGCGAGGGCGGCACCGGTGACGAGGTTGGTGGCACCGGGGCCGATGGAGGTGGTGACGGCGTGGGCGGAGAGCCGGTCGCGGTGCCGGGCGTAGCCGACGGCGGCGTGCACCATGGCCTGTTCGTTGCGGCCCTGGTGATAGGGCATGGCGTCCCCGGACTCCAGCAGCGCCTGACCGATCCCGGCGACGTTGCCGTGGCCGAAGATGCCCCAGCAGGCGGCGATCAGCCGCTGCCGGGTGCCGTCGCGCTCGGTGTACTGGTGGGCGAGGAACTCCACCAGGGCCTGGGCGACGGTCAGCCGCCGGGTGGGTGCGGTCATCGGTCCTCTCCTGCGGTGTACAGCGGCAGCCTTGGGTCGACGGGGCTGCCGGGCCAAGTGGCCCGGATCCAGGCGTGGTCGGGGTGGTCCCGGATGAGCCACTCCCGCTCGGGGGCGGGCCCGGCCATGACGTTGAGGTAGTACATCGTGTGGCCGGGAGCGGCGATGGACGGGCCGTGCCAGCCGTCGGGGATCAGCACCGCGTCACCGCTGCGGACCTCCGCGAGCACGTCCGTACCGCCCGGCCGCGAGGGCGAGACCTGCTGGTAGCCGAGCCCGGCGTCGCCCTCGATCTCGAAGTAGTAGATCTCCTCCAGCCGGGACTCCTCGCCGGGGTGGTGCTCGTCGTGCTTGTGCGGCGGATAGGAGGACCAGTTGCCGCCGGGGGTGAGCACCTCGACGGCGATGAGCCGGTCGCAGGCGAAGGCCCCGGCGGCGGCGAAGTTGTTGACCTGCCGCGAGCAGTTGCCGGTGCCGCGCAGCTCCACGGGGACGTCGGCGGCGGGGCCGTGGCGCGCGGTCAGCCGGTTCTCGCAGCGCGCCCCGGCGAGCGCGAACCGGCCGCCCGCGCCGGAGCGGAGCGTCACCCGCGCGTCCCTCGGCACGTACGCGAAGTCGCTCACCCCCTCGAACACGCTCTTCCTGCCGCGCAGTTCGAAGACCTGCCCGTCGACAGTGACCGCACACCCTCCGGCCAGCGGCAGCACGATCCACTCACTGTCACCGGCCGTGAAGGTGTGCGTGGAGCCGGGCGAGAGGGTGAGGACGCGCAGCGAGGAGTGACTCCACCCGGCCTGCTCGGGCCGGATGTCCAGGGCGTACGGTCCGTCGGCGGCGCTGCCGGCCGGGAGGTGGTTGGTGGCGAAGGTCATGGGTTCTCGTCTCTCCTGACGCCGTGTGGGCCTCAAGCGTCACAGCAGTCCTACGGCGGTGTCGACGGCACCGGCCACGTCCCCGTCGGCCGGGTAGAGGAGCGAGCGGCCGACGACGAGCCCCTGCACGGTGGGCAGCCGCAGGGCCGCGCGCCACTTCTCGTACGTGCCGTCGGCGACGTCACCGCCCAGCAGCACGGTGGGGAGCGTCGTGGTCTCCAGCACCCGGGCCATGTCGGCGGGGTCGTCGGTGACGGGCACCTTGAGCCAGGTGTACGCGGAGGTCCCGGCGAGCCCCGAGGCGATGGCGATGGAGGTGGTGACGGCCTCGGCGCCCAGGTCGTTGTGCACCTGCCCGGCCACCCGCCGGGAGAGGAACGGCTCGACGAAGACCGGCAGTCGGCGCGCGGCCATGTCGTCGATGACGCGGGCCGCGGAGTGCAGCGTCCGCAGCGAGCCGTGGTCCTCGCGGTCGATGCGCAGCAGGAGCTTGCCCGCGTCGAAGCCGAGCCTGGCCAGGTCCTCGGGGCGGTGGCCGGTGAACCGGTCGTCCATCTCGAACGCGGCGCCCGCGAGCCCGCCGCGGTTCATGGACCCGATGACGACCTTGCCCTCCAGCGCGCCGAGCAGCAGCAGGTCGTCGAGGACGTCGGCGGAGCCGAGCACCCCGTCGACGCCGGGCCGGGACAGCGCGAGGCACAGCCGCTCCAGCAGCCCGGCCCTGTCCGCCATGGCGAACGGCCGCCCGCCGACGGCGAGGGCGCCGCGGGCGGGGTGGTCGGCGGCGATGATCATCAGCCGCCCGGTGTCACCGACGAGCGGGCGCCGCGCTCTCCGCGCGGCGGCCTCGGCGATGGCTTCGGGGTGCCGGCTTCTCGTTCTGGCGAGCTCGGCGATGTCGATTCTCACGGTTGCCTTCTGGGTCGGCCTGGTGGGGGTGCGGTCCGCTGCCGCCTGCGGCGGGCTTGTTCCCCAGCCCCGCCCCTTCCCGGCTGCGTCTGATGTGCGGCTCCGCCGCGTGGGGGGCTGCGCCCCAGACCCCGCAACACGGCTTCGCCGCGTTGTCCTCAAACGCCGGACGGGCTGAATTCGCTGGCTACGGTCCGCACATCCAGCCCGTCCGGCGTTTGAGGACGCGCCCGCAGG
>NZ_JBFBBD010000120.1:0-14141 GCF_040689515.1 Streptomyces sp. NPDC051173 | reverse complement strand
CCGCCCCTTCCCGAAACCGGGGAGACCCCGGACCCCAGCGCCCTCCGGGCGCGTCCTCAAACGCCGGACGGGCTGGATGGTGCGGACCGTAACCAACGCGCGGTTCGGGGGTCTGGGGGCTTGCCCCCAGTTCGGGAAGGGGCGGGGCTGGGGAAATAAAACCCGCCCCAGTCCCTGGTCGGGGGAGCCCAGGGGACCGGGGCGGAGTTCGGTTACGCCCTGCGTCGGCGTACCGCCGCGACGCCCAGGAGCACCAGCACCAGCAGCGCCGACCACGCGAGCTGGTCGCGGGCCTTGGCGTCCAGGGCCATCAGCAGCAGGAGTATCACGATGCCCGCCACGGCGACCCAGGACAGATACGGGTAGCCGCGCATCCGTACCACCAGCGCCTCGGGCGAGTCGCGTTCGAGGCGGCGGCGCAGCACCAGGTGGGCCACCGCCACGGTCAGCCACATGAAGAGCATCGCCCCGCCCATGGCCTTGGCCAGGAACGGCAAGATCCGGTCGGGCCAGCTGTAGTCGAGCGCGATGGCGCAGAAGCCGAACGCCGCGGACGCCGCCACCGCGAGCCGGGGCGCGCCGCGCGGCGAGGTGCGCAGCAGTGCCCGGGGGGCGTCGCCGCGGGCGGCGAGCGAGTGGGCCATGCGCGAGGCGCCGTAGAGGTTGGCGTTCATCGCCGACAGCAGGGCGATGAGGACGACGACCTCGATGAGCCGGCCCGCGCCGGGGACGCCGAGCCGGTCGAGCACGGCGACGTAGGGGCTGCGGCCGGGCTCGGCGGAGTCCCAGGGCAGCAGTGCGACGATCACCGCGATGGAGCCGAGGTAGAAGAGACTGATGCGCCAGATGGCGCTGTTGACGGCCTTGGTCACCGAGCGGGCGGGGTCGCCGGACTCGGCCGCCGCCATGGTGATGACCTCCATGCCGCCGAAGGCGAAGACGACGGCGAGCAGTCCGGCGACGATGCTGTTCCAGCCCTGTGGGACGAAGCCGCCGTGACCGGTGATGTTGTCCAGGCCGGGGGAGGCCACCCCGGGCAGGCCGCCGCACATCGCGGTGACGCCCAGCGCGAGGAACGCGATGATCGCGGCGACCTTGATGCCCGCGAACCAGAACTCCGCCTCGCCGAACGACGTGACGGAGAGCATGTTCGCCGTGGTGAAGACGGCGAGCGCGACCACGGCGACGGCCCACTGCGGGACCGCGGGCAGCCACTGGTGGAGGATGCCCGCCGCGGCGATCAGCTCGATCGCGATGGCGATGACGGTCACCCACCAGTACAGCCAACCGGCGGTGAAACCCGCCCACTTGCCCAGGGCGCGTTCGGCGTAGACGGAGAACGAGCCGCTGGCGGGCATGTTCGCCGCCAGTTCGCCGAGCATCCGCATCACCAGCAGGGCCAGGCCGGCGGCGAGCGCGTACGAGACGATGATGGCGGGCCCGGCGACGCGCAGCCCGGTGCCGGAACCCACGAACAGCCCGGCGCCGATGACCCCGCCGAGGGCGAGCATGGTCAGGTGCCGGGGGCGCAGGCCGTTGCCGAGCCCGCCGCCTTCCTGTCGCCCGGCCTGGCCCGCTGTCCCGAGAGGCGCGGGCGGTTGGTGTCCGGCCTCGGCCGGTGCTGGTGCCTTGGTCGCTTGAGCGGCCATGGGAGATATCGCTCCTGGGGAGAGACCTGGGGAGAGAGGGGCGTGGGCGGGGCCGGACGGGCCCCGCCCACGGACATCACTGCGCGGAGACGCGCTCCAGCTTCGCGGTGTGCAGCTCGCCGGTGCGGCCGCCGTCGGGGGTGCCGTACGTCCAGTAGATGCTCACCGTCTTGGTGCGCAGGTCCATGACGTGGCTGACGGTCATGCCGGACGCCTCGACCCAGTTGACGAAGTACAGGCCCTCGCCGACCTCGCGGACGGTGAGCTTCTCCTGGCCGCTCTTGCCCGCCAGGGGGCCGGCCAGGGCGGTCCAGTCGAGGGTCTTGCCGTCCGCGGAGTAGGAGTTGCGCAGGACGGCGCCGTTGTCGAGGGTCAGCACATAGGTGTGACCGGCGAAGGCGGGCGTGGTGCTGCGGACGGATGCCGCGGGTACGGCGGCCGGGTCGGCGGGGGCGGCCTGGGCGGTGCCCGCGGCGCCGAGGGCGATCAGGGCGGCGGCCGCGACGGCCGGGACGGTGTGGCGCATGCGCATGGTGATTCCTCTTCTCAACTCATGGGGAAATGAAAGTGGTTGATCAGTCGGCGCGCGTCATTCCGCGTAGCGGTAGAAGCGCTCGTGGTCCAGGAGGTCGGACGGCCGTACGCCCCACGGGTCCATGGGCTCGTCGAGGCTGATGACCCGCCCGAACTGGGGGTCCCCGGCGGGCACCTTCTTGCGCGGCTCGTAGCTCGCGCCGGGGTGCTTGTGCTGCCAGCGGGCCCAGATCAGGTCGATGAAGGTGTGGTGGAGCCAGAAGACCGGGTCGTTCGGCGAGGTGCCGCCGGTCATCTGGCCGCCGACCCACAGGTGGACGCGGTTGTGGTTGGTCCAGCCCCGGTCGGCGGCGACCGTCCAGCCCTCGATCTTGTTGCGGAAACCGGCCGTGGTGACGGTGGAGTCCCAGGGGGCGGAGTCGTAGACGGGGTCGTCGACGGCGTGGGCCAGCTCCTGCCGGGTGGGCAGGGCGACGGGGTCGCCGGGACGGCCGAGGTTCCGCATCAGGAACTTCTCCTCCGTCACCCCCACGTTGATCGGCCAGTTGCCCGCCGCGTAGGCGAACGGGCCGGTCATGACCTGGCCGTCGGACGAGCGGCCGGTGCCGCCCAGGAAGTCGTCGGCCCAGAGCGAGGAGGTGGGCGACTGGTCGGCGGTCCAGTCCCAGTACGGCAGGGTCACGTCCGGGTCGATCGACCGCAGGTCGCGCTCGAACTCCAGCAGGAAACGGCGGTGCCAGGGGAAGAAGGAGGGCGACATATGGCCCACCCGCACGCCCGCTTCGCCGTCGGAGACGAAGAACTTGCCGTGCAGTTTGACGTATTCGTCGTAGCGGCCGCGGCGCTTGAGCTCCAGCAGGGCGGCGACGAACTTCTTCTTCTCGGCGCTGGTGAGATTCTTCTGGTTCTTGCGTGTGTACACCGGTGCTCCGGATCAGTGGTGGTGCGTCGTGGCGAGCGACAGCTGCGACGTGCCGATCTGGTCGACGGCGGCGCGGGCGACGGCGAGCGGCGTGGGGAACGACTCGTAGTGGTTCACCAGGCTCAGATAGGAGCCGTCCGCGCGCCGCATCACGTGCAGTTGGCGGCCGTCGATGCTGATCTCGATGCCGGGCCCGGAGGGCGCCGGCGCGGCGCCCGTACGGTAGGCGGCGGGCCGCGCGCCACAGGTGGACAGGGTCCTGCCCTGGATGCGGCGGCCTCGGTACGTCTCCTCGAAGGAGTCCGTCACCGTGTCCGGGCCCGCGTTCGCGGCGGTCGTGTCCTCGGCCTCGCCGGCCATGACGACGGGCGCGAGCGCCGCGCCGGTACCGGTGACGACGGCGGCGGTGAACGCCGTCATGAGCACGTTTCTGCGGGTGACCGTGGTCATCCTGGTGTTTCCCCCGTGATTCTTCTTCGACTTCGGTGGTGCTAGGGCCTGTCCGGCGGAGCTTGTGGTCGGTGCCGCGGGTGGTGTCGTCTGCGCACCACCGCTGCGCGGCGGTGTCCTCAATCTCCCCCAGCTAACGCTGGGAGGTGCCCCCAACGGGCTGGATGTGGCTGATGTGGGTGCGCAATTTCAGCCCCTGGGGCACCTCCCAGCGGTGGCTGGGGCCCAGGAGATTCAGGCCGGGCAGGCGCGCGCGGCCTCGATGTCCTCGGCGATGGCGCGGACGATGTCGTCGGCGCGCTCGGCCACCGAGGGCATGCCGGAGGTGAAGAACAGCGTCCCGGCGCCCAGGTCGCCGATCGCGTGCATGCGCCGGTGCACCCGGCCGTGGCCGGCGATCCGGCTGGTGGACGGATCGATGCGCAGGCCGCCGGAGGGGTGGTACTCCGCGGCCTCCTCCTCGACGAGCGACTCGACGAACGGATGGGCCTCGACCGGGACCCGGTGGGAGGGCGCGCTGACCGCGTTGACCACCACGTCCGTCTCGTAGCTGTCGTCACCGACGGCGACGTGGAAGCCGTCCGTGGCCAGCGGCTTGACGTTCCACAGCCCGCCCGTCACCCGCAGCCGGCCCTCCTCGTGCAGCCGGAGCAGCGTGCGGGCGTTGGCCGGGGGCATCGGGCAGCACAGGCTCATGATCGCCCGGTAGTGGTTCTCGCGGATGAACTCCTGGTCCTCCGCGCGCAGCAGCGTCCAGGCGTCGGGGCCGCTCTCCGGGATCGCGTGCTGCATGATCCGCATGCCCAGGTCCGTGGAGTCGATGTTCTCGTACTGCCGGACCAGCCGGGCGACGGGCTCCTCCCGGTCGATGGAGAACAGCTCGGCCAGCACCGGGGCCGGGTCCGCGCCGTGCTCCGCCAACTCCCGCTCCAGCAGCCCGAGAAGATCGTTCAGGCCGATCCGGCCGTCGGCGTTCCCGGCCGCCAGCGCCCGCAGGGAGGCGGGTGTGAAGTGCCGCAGCTCCGGATGGATCGGGCGCTGCCGGACCGCCGGGAGGGCGCCGTTGCGGGACGCCATGGTGATCCGGCCCCGGTGGCCGCGCGCGGCCAGGGAGACGACGACGTCGACGGCGGCGAGGCCGGTGCCGAGCACGGTGACGTCGGCGGTCTCCGGGATCGCGGGCAGCGTCCGCGTGAGCGGGTACGGGTCGCCGTGGAACCCGGGGGTGCCCGCCAGGTCGTAGTGGTCGGCCGGGCGGCCCGCGCCGACCGAGCAGATCACGTAGTCGAAGGTCTCGGTGCGGCCCCCGGCGGTGGTCAGGACGACGTCGTCCGCCCGCTGCCGGGCCCCGACGACGGCGTCCTTGACGACGGTCACCGGCCAGTCGCCGAGGGCGAGTTCCGTGCGGGCCTGCTCGGCCGTCCGCTCCAGATAGCTGCCGAAGACGTGGCGGGGCGGGAAGTGGCCGTCGGCCGCATAGTCACCGACGCCGTGCGGGAGGCCGGTCTCGCCGAGCCAGCGCAGGAAGCTCTCCGGGTCGTCCGTGCCGGCCGACATCTCCGAGGGGATGATGTTGGCCAGCACGGAGTCGACGTCACGCTGGTAGGCGCGGCCCCGCCACAGATTGTCCGAGGGCTCGAAGACGGTGACCGCCCCGGGGCCGCGCCCCGGAGTGCGGGCTATCCGGTCCAGCAGGCAGACGGCTGCCGCTCCGCCGCCGACGATACCGACGCGTATCCGCGGCCGGTCGCTTGCGTTCATGGTCGTGATCATCTTTCGGTTACGGGAAGGGCGTGCGGGTGAGGGGGGCGTCAGCCCACGGAAGCGGTGACCGGGACATCGGTGACGGGGGCCGCCCCGGGAGCCGTCCGGCCGCTCGCGCGGCGCGCGGCGAGGAACAGCAGGGCCAGGCCGATCAGCGACCAGACCACCAGCACCAGCAGGGGTCCGCCCGCACCCGCGCCGTGGAAGGAACCGGCCGAGCGGAAGAGCGTGGCCGCCGCGCCCGCGGGCAGGAACTGGCCGATCGCGCCCAGCGGTTGGGGCAGCATCTCGGGCGCCGACGACATGCCGGACAGCGGATTGCCGATGACGAACATCAGCAACGCGCCCACCGCGATCCCCGGCGGGCCCACCAGCGAGCCGAAGCCGCTGATGACGCCGACCATGGCCAGCTCCAGCAGCGCTATGACGCCGGCGTTGACGAAGTAGTTTCCGGGCAGCACGCCGCTGAGGTGGGTCAGCATCAGCGAGCTGAGCAGGCCGGACAGCACGGCGAAGCCGACCAGCCCGAGGAGCTTGGCGCGGGCGTCGCGCACCTTCAGCACGAACAGCAGGCCCGCGATGACAGCGGTGATCAGCAGCGGCAGGAAGCCCATGGCCATACCGGCACCGTGCTTGTCGTCGGCGTCGGCCGGGACCACGTCGGTGACGGCGACCGGCTTGTCCGAAAGCTCCTGCGCCTGCTGGGTCAGCGTCTGCGCCACGGTGGGCGAGGCGGCCGAGGCCACGTGGAGCTCAAGGCCCTTGGGCGTGGCGATGAAGGCGCCGTACGCGTCACGGTCCTTGAGCTTGCGGTCGGCCGTGGCGGCGTCGGCGGCCGTGGTGATCTCGTACGCGCCGGGCGCGGCCTTGCGCAGCGAGTCCGCGAGGTCCTCGCCCGACGACACCACGAGCACCGGCAGGTCCCGCGGTTTGGCGTGCGACGCCGTCCACGAGAACCAGCCGCCGATCACGAACTGCACGACCGCGACGATGATCAGAATCTTGCGCGCTTCCACGCGCGGAGCGGCTGACGAACTCATCGGTTCCCTCAACTTCCTTGCGTGGATGGACTATTCGTCGAGCAGGTCGGGCTGGTCCGCGGTGATCTCGTCCCACATGATCTGAAAGCTGAACCGGCCGAGCTGCTCGTCGCCGAAGCCGTCGCGGGCCAGCAGGGCCTGCTCGTGGCTCATCGGCACGGGCTTGCCGGCGGAGAGGGCGAGCAGCTGCACCTGGGCGCAGCTCTCGTAGGTGAAGAACCAGTGCACCGCCTCCTCCAGCGAACCGCCGACCGTGATCAGGCCGTGGTGGCGGAGCAGCATCGCGCGCCGGTCGCCGAGCCGGTCGGCGATGTCCTGGCCGTGCTCGACCGAGATCGCCGGGCCGTCGTAGTCGCCGTAGAGGACCTGGTCCTGATAGAACGCCGCCGACTCCTGGTCGTAGGGCTCCAGCAGGCGCTCCAGGGCGCCGAGGGCACGGGCGTGCACGGTGTGGCCGTGCGCGATCGCGTTGGCCTCCGGGCGCTCGTGGATCTTGGAGTGGATGGTGAAGGCGCTGGGGTTGACCTTGCCCGTGCCGTCGACGACCCGGCCCTCGGCGTCGACGCGGATCAGGTCGCGTACCCGCACCTGGTTGAAGGACAGGCCGAAGGGGTTGACCCAGAAGGTGTCGAGGTCCTCCGGGTCGCGCACCGAGATGTGCCCGGAGATGCCCTCCGCGTAGCCCGCCTTGCCGAAGAGCCGCATGGCCGCCGCGAGCCGCTGCTTGCGGTGGCGGCGCTCCTCGTCCGGCGACGTGAACTCGCGGTCGGCGGGGATCGGCAGCCCGGTGTGGGTGTCGGCGAGATGGTTCGCCAAAGTGTCCGTTGACACGGGTCGAGTCTCCTGATGAAGGTCGGTGAAAGCCCGCCGCGGCATGGTCGTGAACGCCTTCGGGGCAATCCGGAGAAGGGTGGCCCGGAGTGACGTGGGGGCTGCCGGGCCGGGAGCGGGTCACGCCTCGGGGGCGTCCGCTCCTGCTCACGCATCTTGTCCCGGCGGCGCGGCGAAAATCAGCCGCAAATGGCTCTTTCGCGCTGCACGATGCGGAGTTTCACAGATGCGCAGGGGCTCTATTGCGTGTCATATCGTGATAAATCGCCCCGAGGGGGGGTCTCTTGTGGGCCTGCTCGGGCCCGGGGCGGGCGCGCGCTCGCCCCGGCCCGGATGTCACGCCCGCTTCGCGTCGAAGATCCCCCACACCAGCAGCCCCTTGCGGCAGGCCGCCGCGACCTGGGGCAGGCTCCGGCGCAGGCCGTCCAGATACGTCGCGTTGACCGAGGCCGCGAGGGTGGGGGAGGGGGAGAGGACCTCCTCGGTCAGGCGGTCGTAGTGGGTCTGGAGGTGGTCGCTCAGATCCTCGAACGCCACGTCGGCCAGCGGCAGCGTACGCAGCTGCTCCTCGTAGAAGCCGAGCGTCGCGAACTCCTCGACGGTCAGCCGCTCCGTGGCCTGTCGCTGTGGGCGTGCAGGGCGAACGTCTGTGGCCCGGTCGCCCGGCGTCGTCGTGCGCGGGTTGTTCAGGATGCCGCCGCGTCCGTGGTCGGCCTCGGTGATGGCGAAGTCGCACTGCTGGGCGGAGGGCTGGTTCAGGTCAATCGTCAGTGGAATGTGCGGTTCCTGTGCCGTGGGAGCAGTCCATGTCCCTAGCCTGGCGCTTCTTCGTATTCAGGGCATGGACATGCCCTCTCCGGAGGAGGTCGTGAGGACCGTGAACGTCCGAAGACGAACGTTGCCGGGCGGCGGCACTGCCGTGATCGCAGCGATGGCATTGGCCGGGAGCGTATCGCTCGCTTCCGCCTCCCCGCACCCCGGCCCGCTCTCCAAGCCCAAGCCGCATCTGGCTGCCGGTCCTGCCGGGGGTGAGGACACAGTGACGTGTGATCTCGTCGCGCAGAAACCGAATTACAGCGGTGGAGTGGTCACGGGAGTCGGCGGGATCGACAACTGCGCGCCACATGCGCCGGATGCCTGCACTACCGAGGCGGAGCTGTGGATATGGATGCCCGGCCCCCAGCAATGGGCCCCAGCAGGTGCGCCTGGCAGGAATACATCCTGTCCGCCGCCCCGCCGCACCGCTCGCTCCAGCCAGACGTGTACTGCGAACAGCAGCTACCCCCAGTACGGCTACAAGATCATCACTACCGGCACCATCGTGTATGGCTCAAGCCATGACTCCGGCAACGCCGAGAGCGGCATCCTCTATCTGAGATGCGCCTGAGAATGGCTGTTCTGCACGGGCGCCGGTTTGTCGGCGCCCGTGCACAATGCCCGAATGAACCCTCCCGAGGCCAACGCGACCCACTGGTCACTGTCCAAGGAGGCAGCCGGCCGGCTCATCACCGTGGCCGATCAGACGCCCGGCTTCCGCAGCCGACAGCAAGAACGCTTCGCGATCTGGGAGATCGATCCGTCAACAGGCCGGGCCCTCACGGAGACCCTCATCTTGCTCGGGGTCCACGCCGCTGTGCGAGACGATGTATGGAACGGTACGAATGCACCGCGCGTGACACTGGGACGCCTCGGCCTTCACTCGATAGCCGAGTCCCTCCGGACACGGCCCCGGCACGAACTCTTCGCCTCCCTGTTGACCGCACCGGCTGACCAGGATGCTTGCCGGATCGATCAACTGCGCGTCATGTCCTACACCGTCACTCCCCGCAGCACCCTGTCGCTGGAGCGTCTCGTCCAAGAGGCCGCTTTGATGATCCGTGCTGCTGCTGACGCCGTCCCCGGGCCCGCGCCGACTCTGGGCGATCTCGTCTGGCCTACGCCGTGACCCCCGTGTCCGGCGGCTCCGTCGACTGACGGTTCTGCCGATGGGCCGGCCAGGGCAGGGGAGTTGTCAGACCCGCTTCGCGTCGAAGATCCCCCACACCAGCAGCCCCTTGCGGCAGGCCGCCGCCACCTGGGGCAGGCTCCGGCGCAGGCCGTCCAGATACGTCGCGTTGACCGAGGCCGCGAGGGTGGGGGAGGGGGAGAGGACCTCCTCGGTCAGGCGGTCGTAGTGGGTCTGGAGGTGGTCGCTCAGATCCTCGAACGCCACGTCGGCCAGCGGCAGCGTACGCAGCTGCTCCTCGTAGAAGCCGAGCGTCGCGAACTCCTCGACGGTCAGCCGCTCCGTGAGCGGGCGCAGTTCCTCGGTGGGCGCGCCCTCGGCGGCCATGAAGTCCGTGAAGACCAGGTGCCCGCCGGGCTTGAGGGCGCGTACGGCCTCGCGCAGCGCCGTGGGCCGGTCGCCGCTGTGGCACAGGGCGTCCTGCGACCAGACGACGTCGAACGTGCCGTCGGGCGCGGGGACGTCGTGGAAGGAGCCGGTCACGACGTCGATGAGACTGTCGAGCCCCCGCGCGATGTTGATCTCGCGGTTCCGGCGGTTCTGCACCTCGCTGATGTTGAGCGCGGTGACGCGACAGCCGTACGTCTCCGCGAGCTGCCGGGCGGCACCGCCGTAACCGGAGCCCAGGTCCAGGACGGTGCTGCCGGGCCCGAGCGCGCCGGCCGCCTTCGCGGCCATCCGCTCGACGGTCCGGCGGGCCGCCACGGCCACGGCTTCGTGGGCGTCGTCGTAGATCCCCACGTGGATGTTCTCGCCGCCCCACGCCTGGGCGTAGAAGCCGTCGACGTCGCTGGTGTCGTAGTAGGTACGTGCCACATTGTCCTCAGCCATGGCGGATACCTCGTCAGTGTGCGGCCGATGCAAACCCTCGGGTCTGTTGCCGCCTGCGGCGGGAGCTCCCCCAGCTACCGCTGGGAGGTGCCCCCAGCGGGCGCGTCCTCAAACGCCGGACGGGCTGGATTTGGCTGATGTGGGCACGCATTCAGCCCGTTGTGGACTAAAGCCCCGGCGGAGCCACCGGTGCCCCCGGCAGGCGTACGGACGCCACCGCTCCGCCGCCCGCCGCCGGGCCCAGGGACACCGTGCCGCCGGCCTGGCGGACCGTGCGGGCCACGATCGAGAGGCCCAGGCCGCTGCCGGGGAGGCTGCGGGCCGAGGGGGAGCGCCAGAAGCGGTCGAAGACGTGCGGGAGTTCGTCGGCGGGGATGCCGGGGCCGTGGTCGCGCACGGTGAGTTCGCCCCCGGCCAGCGTGACCTCCACCGTGCCGCCGGGCGGGCTGAACTTCACCGCGTTGTCGAGGAGGTTGACCAGCGCACGCTCCAGGGCCGCCGGTTCGGCCCGTACGAACCAGGGGTCCATGCTCACCGCGAACCTCAGGCCCGAGCCGCGCAGCCGGGCCCGCTCCACCGCGCGCCCGACCGCCTCGTGCAGGGCGATGACCTGCACCGGGCCGCCGTCCGGCGCGGCGTCCGGGCGGGAGAGCTCCTGGAGGTCGCCGATCAGCGCCGCGAGCTCCGTCATCTGCGCCTTGACGCTGGCGAGCAGCGCCTTGCGGTCCTCCGGGGGGATCGCCCGGCCGGTCTCCTCGCTCCGTACGAGCAGGTCGATGTTGGTGCGCAGCGACGTCAGCGGCGTCCGCAGCTCGTGCCCGGCGTCCGCGATCAGCTGCTGCTGGCGGTCGCGGGAGGACGCCAGGGCGGCCGTCATGGAGTTGAAGGAGCGGGACAGGCGGGCGATCTCGTCCTCGCCGTCGACGGGGATGCGCACGGCGAGGTCCTCCGTGCGGGCGATGTGCTCGACCGTGTCCGTCAGCCGGTCCACGGGCCGCAGGCCTGCGCGGGCGATGCCCAGGCCCGCCGTGGCCGCGCCGAGGACGCCGACCCCGGCGGTGAAGGCGAGCACGAGGGCGAGCTTGTTGAGCGGCTTGTCGATGTCGCTCAGCGGCTGGGCGATGGAGACCGCGTAGACGCCGGGCACGGTGCTCGCCGAGGTGGCGACCCGCATCTCCTGGCCGTTCTTCGCCCGCCCGTCGTGCAGCACCGTGTCCCGGCCCTGCACGACGTCCAGATCCGCCGGGGAGACCTCGACGGGCGACTTCCCCGGCGTCGTGCAGATCGCGCCCCGCGTCGTGATGATCTGGAACGTGTACTGGCTCGGGGTCGCCCGCTGCCCGGCACCGCAGGTGCGCTGGAGGTCGACGACCGTCTCGTCCGTCGGCCGGACGTTGGTCAGGGTGGTGTCCCGCTGCTGTTCGAGCTGCTGCTTGAGGACCACCCAGGACACCCCCGCGACCGCCGCGACCGCGACGGCGACCGCCGCCGCCGACAGCAGCGCGAGCCGTGAGCGCAGGGGCAGCCGGCGGAAACGGCCGATCATTCGGACCCGCCGCCGTCCGCCCGCAGGACGTAGCCGACGCCCCGCACGGTGTGGACGAGCCGCGGCTCGCCCCCCGCCTCCGTCTTGCGGCGCAGGTACATCACGTACACATCAAGGGAGTTGGAGGACGGCTCGAACTCGAAACCCCAGACCGACTTCAGGATCTGCTCCCGGGTGAGGACCTGCCGCGGGTGCGCGAGGAACAGCTCCAGCAGCGTGAACTCCGTGCGGGTCAGCTCGACCGGCCGGGCGCCGCGGGTCACCTCGCGCGTGGTGAGGTCCATATGGAGATCGGCGAAGGCGAGCGTGTGGGAGACCGCCTCCACGGCCGCCGCCGCGTAGGAGCTGCGGCGCAGCAGGGCGCGGATCCGGGCCAGCAGCTCGTCCAGCTCGAAGGGCTTGACCAGATAGTCGTCCGCCCCGGCGTCGAGGCCGGTGACGCGGTCGCCGACGGTGTCCCGGGCGGTGAGCATCAGGATGGGCACGGTGACCCCGGAGGCGCGCAGCCGGCGGGCGGCGGTCAGGCCGTCCATCCGCGGCATCAGCACGTCGAGCACGATCAGCTCCGGGTCGTACGCCGCGACCTTCTCCAGCGCGTCGAGCCCGTCGACGGCCAGCTCCGTGCCGTACCCCTCGAAGGCGAGGCTGCGGCGCAGCGCCTCGCGGACGGCGGGCTCGTCGTCCACGATCAGGATGCGGGCGGGCTGGTCGCCGTGCTCGGCGGGGCTCATCGGCTTACCTCACGGGTCTACGGGTGTGTCTCCTGTCCCTCTCAGCGTCGCACGCGGCGGGATCCCCCCGCCGCGTGCCGGTCAGCTGCCGCCCGCCCGGAGCTTCGCCAGGTCGGCCTTGACGGTGTTGACCGGGATCGCGAAGCCGAGGCCGACGCTGCCCGCGGAGTCACCCTGGCCGCCCGAGGAAGCGGACGAGTACATCGCGGAGTTGATGCCGACGATCTCACCGCTCATGTTGATGAGCGCGCCGCCGGAGTTGCCGGGGTTGAGCGAGGCGTCCGTCTGGATGGCCTTGTAGGTCGTCTTGGAGGAGCCGGTGTCGCCGTTGTACTGGTTGCCGCCGAACTCGAACGGCCACTGCGGGAAGCCGCCGCGGCCCTGCCGCTGCTGCTGCCCCTGGCCCTGGCCCTGCTCCTTGGCGACCGTGACGTCGCGGTTGAGGGCGGAGACGATGCCGCTGGTCACGGTGCCGGTCAGGCCCTCGGGGGAGCCGATCGCGACGACGTCGTCACCGACGCGGATCTTCCCGGAGTCGCCGAGGGTCGCCGCCTTGAGGCCGCTCGCGCCGTTCACCTTGATCAGGGCGAGGTCCTTGTCGGGGTCCGTGCCGACGACCTTGGCGGTCTTGCTGCTGCCGTCGCTGAAGGAGACGTTCACGGTGTCGGTGCCGGAGACCACGTGGTTGTTGGTGACGATCTCGCCGTTGGACGTGATGACCACGCCGGAGCCGGTGGACTCGCCGGAGGTGGTCGACGCCTTGATCTCCACGATGCTCGGGCTGACCGCCTTGGCCACGGCGGAGACGCCGTTGGTCTTGGAGGACGCGTTCTCCACGGGCGTCGAGTGGCTGCTGCTGCCGGAGTGCGAGACGAGCTCGCCGACCAGGGCGGCCGAGCCGCCGCCGACGACGGCCGCGACGATCGCGCAGGCGGCGAGGAGCGCGACGGGGCGGCGGGCGCGGGGCGCGGCGTGGGCGCTGCCGCCAACGGGGGCGCCGGGGTCGCCGGCGGGGCCGGAGGCGTCGAAGCCGGCGTAACCGCCGTCCCCGGGGCCGCCCGTGCCACCCGCGCCACTGCCGTGCACGGCGCTGCCGTCACCGGGCCAGACGGTGACGCCGGACGCCGTGGTGACCGGCTGCTGAGGCGGCTGCTGAGACGGCTGCTGAGGCGCGTACGACGGCTGCGCCGGGTACGCGAAGGGCTGCTGCTGGAAGTCAGGTTCCTGTGCGCCGTTGCGGCGGTCGTTGTCCGTCATGGCTATGACTGTGCTCCGGCTATATGAAAACAGTCTGAGTGGGCCCTGAGAAGCCCGACAGAAGCGGGTATGCCCGGTGTAAGGACCGGGGTTCGGCTGTTCGGCCGCATGGGGTTTGAGGCGTGCCGATACAGGCTAATTTGTGCCAGATCTCGGGGTCCGGCGTGGAGAGGGTGAACATGCAGCAGGTTGCGGGCTGGCACGTGGAAGTCGAGTTCGCCGAGGATGAGACGCATACGCGCGCGGCGGCGCTGCTGCGGCTGCGGGACGGCACGGAGCTCCGGGGGCGGGGGCAGACGACGCGGGATCCCCGGGACCCGGACGAGCGGCGGATCGGGGAGGAGCTTTCTGGGGGGCGGGCTCTGCTTGATATTGGGCAGCAGTTGTTGGTGAAGGCGGGGGCGGAGGTTCAGAACCTTTAGGGGTGGCGGGTGGGGTGGGTTCTTGTGGCGGGGTGGGTGCGGGTTTCTTGCGCCTGCGGCGGGCTTTTTCCCCAGCCCCGCCCCTTCCCGAAACCGGGGAGACCCCGGACCCCAGCGACCTTCGGTCGCGTCCTCAAACGCCGGACGGGCTGGATGGTG
>NZ_JBFBBD010000119.1:0-14402 GCF_040689515.1 Streptomyces sp. NPDC051173 | reverse complement strand
CGCACCGGACAGACGCAGCATCCACGGCACGTTGTACGTCGAACTCGGCCCCTCCAACTGACCGAGGAACCACAACCGACGCTGAGCAAACGACAGTGCCACCCGCTCGCCGCGCTCGACCGGCCGCAGCACCGGCCGTGACCCGCCGGTCCCCACCCGCAGTCGCCGGGCCAGCTGGGCAACCGTGGGCGCCTGGAAGAAGTCCCGGATCCCCACCTCACTGCCCAGCACGGCACGCACCCGGCTCACCAACCGCGTCGCCAGCAACGAATGCCCACCCAAGGCGAAGAAGTTGTCATCGACACCGACCCGGTCCACACCGAGCACGTCGGCGAACAGACCGCACAGGATCTCCTCCTGCATGGCGCTATTCATGCCCACCCCTCAAGATCGATACTTCAAACGAAATTTCGAAACCAAAGTCGACGGGCCTGGTCACAGAAATTTCCTGGATTACGGTCGGCCGCGAGAGTCGGGTGCGATGCACCCCCGATCAGCGGGAAGTCATGCCTGCGGGGTGGCCGACCTCGCCATGGCGTCCCGGAGGCTTCGGGGGCGCATGTCGGTCCAGGTCGCGTCAATGAATTCGACGCAGCTCTCCTTCGGCGCCGCCCCGTGCTCGACGGTCCAGCCGGCTGGGATGTTCACCGACGACGGCCAGAGGGAGTACTGCTCCTCAGAGTTGACCAGGACGAGGTAAGTGGAATTGGCATCTTCGAAGGGGTTCGACATGACTCGACTCCTGGGTAGTGGTTTGCGGGAATAATTCTTCCGGAGGACAGAGACCGGCTACGGGTGGATGACCGTCATGCCATCAGCCTGCGGATCTCGGTGATGACTGCGACGAGCGCTTCCCGCTCGGGAACGGTGGTCTCGGGGTGCCACAGATCCACCAGCAGGCAGGTCCGCGTGCCGGTCCCCTTGTTCCAGGCCTCGTGCTCGAACGAGTAGTCGAAGAGTAGGCAGGCCCCTTCTTCCCATCCACGGGTTTCGCCGGCGACCGTGATCCCGCAACCCTCGGGGATGTCGACGGCGAGGTGCAGATTGATGCTGAAGTTCCAGAGGTCGCAGTGCGGGCTGACAGAGGCGCCTGGCAGCAGGGTCGAGAAGTGGCTCTCCAGCAGCGGGCAGAGTTTGCCGGTTTCCACGGCGTGTTCGTTGAGGACGTCAAAGGCGGTGGGCACCACCGCTCGCGAGGCGGGGACGGGCATGCCGTCCCGGAACAGGTAGAGCGCCTGCCAGTTCTCCTGGCGGGTCAGATAGTGCTCGTACGGGGAGAACTCAGTGTTCCTGCCAGCGACCCAGGCCGCTTCGAGCTCACGCTTGATCGCGACGTGGTTCGCCTCGAAGGCGCGGGCGACGGGTGCGATCTCAGGGTGGCCGTAGGGGTCGTGCCACGGTGTCTGGGAGATGCCAGGCATGATCCATTTGGCTCCTGCCTGGAGCGGATGCCCCTGCTTCCTGTTGGCGTAGAGCATCTCCTCAACCCGTTCGATCGAATGCCTTCCATGAACGGATCTGACCTCTTCGAAGATCTTCTCGATCTCGGGTGTCATGGTTTCGCCGGTTCCTTCCAGTACAGGTGGAGCCAGGGTGAGGATAGGGAGACGGGCGGGCCGATATACGGCAGGCCGGATCGGCTGCACCGGCCCGATGCCGACAGGGATTTCTCCTGCAAAAGATGCGAAGAATCGACGCGCAGGCTCGGCCCGTGATCAATGATTCGGAAACGGATTGACGAGACTGCGCGCCCTAGTGTCGCGTGATTCCGTCAGCATTACCTGATCTTGTGTGGCAGGGTCTCTTGGTATGGAGCTCTCCGTGGAACAGGCCGCCGAGTTGCGGGAGTTGGTGAACAGCAGGGATGTGCCTGCTGACATCGCTACGCGGGGCCGGATCGTCCTGTGGTCGGGCGAGGGGCGTCGACGTAAGGACATTGCCGAGCTGCTCGGGGTGTCGCTGCCGACCGTGGACCGCTGGAAGACCCGCTATGCCGAGCAGGGCCTGGCCGGGCTGGAAGGGGAGCGTCCCGGTGGTGCGAGGGAACAGGTACCGGCACGGGTGCGGGCCCGGGTGATCGCGCTGACGCGCATGACACCGCCGGACGGCACGGGGCTTTCGCACTGGTCCACACGGGAGCTGGCGAAATACTTGCAGCAAACCGAGGGCATCACCGTGTCCTGGCACTGCGTCGCGCGTGTCTGGCGGGAGGAGAGCCTGAAGCCGCACCGATCCGGCACCTTCAAGATCTCCAAAGACCCCGCGTTCGCGGAGAAGGTGGCCGATGTGATCGGCTTGTACCTGGCCCCGCCGGGCGGCGCGGTGGTCCTCTCGATCGATGAGAAGACGCAGATCCAGGCGCTGGACCGAACCCAGCCGGTGCTGCCGGTCGCCTTCGCGGCAAGCGAGAAGCGCACCGCCGACTACGTCCGGCACGGCACCACGAACCTGTTCGCCGCCCTGAACGTCACCACGGGGGAAGTACTCGGCGAGTGCAGGCCGACCCGCAACGGCAAGGACTTCCTGGCCTTCTTGAAGAAGGCGGTGAAACCGCACGCCGGGAAGGACGTCCATGTCGTCCTGGACAACCTGTCCACGCACAACACACCGGCGGTCAGGGAGTGGCTGGTCAAGAACCCGCACGTCCACTTCCATTTCACTCCCGTCGGCTCTTCGTGGCTGAACCAGATCGAGATCTGGTTCGGAATCCTGACCCGGCAGTCCATCCGTCGCGGCACGTTCTCCAGCGTCCATGTCCTGATCAAACAGATCCGCGACTACATCAACTCCTGGAACGAGAACGCGAAACCGTTCACCTGGACCGCAACCGCCGACGAGGTCCTCGCGAAGGTCCGACTTGTTGCGACCAACGTGAAGAAACTCGTCAATAACAACTCGAACTGACATGAACGGGATCACCAGACACTAGCCGCAGCGAAGGAAGAGCTGTGACGGATCCGGACTGTCGTTCGCGACGGATAGTTGCCCAGGATTGGTGCACGTCTTCACAATTTTCCCCCAACTCGATGCAAGCCCCCGTGTATCGACCAGATGATCTTAGGGTCGGCTGCTTCGCAAAATCGTGTGACGCTAATAACCTTGCCTCGCTTGGAGCGCAGGTGATAGAGAGTCAGCCTGCAGCGACCTCGCCAAATAGTGACCAAATCGGACAGGGGTTGACGAAGTGTGCCACAGTGAACGGTTCACGCGAAATCGAGGGTCAATCGCTTGCGGGAGTCGAACCCTGTTTGCATATAGCACCGATCCGAGAATTGTGGACATGTGACGACCGCCACACCGTTCGTATCGTGAGCGCATCCTAGGATGTCGGAGTCGATGCACGGGGGCTTGCATCGGACGGGGAGGGTGAATCATGCACGGCAGGTTTCTCGGGCGTTCGTCATGGCTGGCTGATTCGGCGCGCCGGTACCCGCTGCCGCGGGGTTGAGAGCGAGTCCGCGACCACCAACCTCAGGGCCGGCGCCCGTGAGCACCTATACAGAGCCGGACCCGATTCTTCTGCGGAGCCGTCAGCGACGGACCACTCTGACCTGCCGGGAAGGACGTCGACCTAAGGGCCGTCGCTTCCTTCCCACATGCCGCGATGGAGCACGTCAGAGCCGTAGCGACAAGGCACCTAACCAATCTGATGGTGCATCGGGTCGGCCACGCGCCACTCGGACGCACCCGGCCTTTCCGGTCGCCGACCGGGGAGCCCGCGCGAGCGCGACCATCCGGCCACCCGGTTCGGCTCCGCTCCCAGCACGGTCACATCAGTCATTCCAGTGCGAACAACAAAGGATGTGTAGTGGTGACTTCGATGAGCGCCGGCAGCGTCGGCAGTCTGACCTGGACGGTAGAGACCGGGAAGCCCGCAACTCTCAACGTTCCGGCGTTCGCGGACATCGCCGACGCCTGCGAATGGCTCGGCTTGAACGGCCCGCAGGTAACGGCGGCGCTGCACGAGTACGGCGCCGTCTACCTCCGCGGGCTCCCGGTCGACAGTGTGGAGACCTTCGGACTGGTCCGGGACATCCTCATTCCGCAGCGCACGCCCTACCGGGAGAAGGCCACCCCGCGCAGCAGCTTCGGGAACGACATCTACTCGTCGACGGACCTTCCGCCGTCGCAACCGATCCGTATGCATAACGAGAACAGCTACACCCTGACGTTCCCGGGGCTGCTCATGTTCGCCTGCCTGGTCGCACCGGAGGAGGGCGGGGCCACGCCGGTGGCGGACTGCCGGCGGATCCTGCGGAGCCTTCCCTCGGAGCTGGTCGAGCGCATGCGGACGACCGGATGGTTGCTGACCCGGAACTACTCCGAGCACATCTCCCTGGACTGGCGGACGGTGTTCGCCGCGGACAGCAAGGAGCAGGTCCAGGAGTACTGCGCGGAGAACCTGATCTCGTGCGCCTGGGATGACATGGATCACCTTCGCACCACCCAGATCCGGCCCGGAATCATCACGCATCCCGCGACGGGGCAGGAGGTGTGGTTCAACCACCTTGCCTTCTGGAACTCTTGGGCCCTGGACCCGGAGATCCGGGAGGCGCTGGTCGACGAGTTCGGCCCCGACGGGCTGCCGTTCGAGACCGGCTTCGGCGATGGCAAGCGCCTCACCCGGGACGAGCTGGAGGCCATTAGCACCGCCTACACGGAGGCGACCGTGCGGGAGACCTGGCAGCCGGGCGACGTCATGCTCGTCGACAACGTCCTGACCGCTCATGGACGGGACTCCTTCCGGGGGGATCGCAGGATCGTCGTGGCCATGGGGGACCCGGTCGACCTCCTGGCGTGTCGGCCGACCGTCGCCCCGGCCGCGAGCGGGCTGTAGCAGCGAGCTTCGAAACCGGCGCGCGTCCCGCCTGTCGGCCGAGCACGGCGCGGGGAGCCTCCGGGCTGGATGAGTCACTTCGGTAGGTTGGAAAGGCAACGCATGTTGAATCAAGTCGACCACGGGGCCCGGGCTCCTGAAGACGTGGCGGACAGCTATGTACCCGACGTCATGACACGCTTTCACCAGGCGGTACTGGCGGCCCCGGACCGATTCGCGGTGAAGGAGGCCGGCGGAAGCGTCACCTTCGCCGAGGTCGACGGGCGTTCGGCCCGCCTCGCCGGTGCTCTGATGTCCAGGGGCGTACGCGAGGGTGATCGGGTCGGCGTGTGTCTGCCCCGCGGCGCGGATCTCGTGGTGGCGCTGCTGGCCGTGTGGCGGGCCGGCGCGGCCTATGTGCCCCTCGACCCCGCGTATCCGCAGGACCGGCTGGAATACATGGCTCGTGACTCGGGCATCAAGATCGTCCTGGAGCAGGGTACCGCGCACTCGTGGCCGGCCGGAGTCCAGGGCCTCATGGCGGCGCGCGCGGGTGAGGAGACCGAGGAAGGCCAGTACGCGGAGCCGGCGGTCTCCCCCGAATCGGCGGCCTATGTGATCTACACGTCCGGGTCGACCGGTGTTCCCAAGGGAGTCGAGGCCACCCGTGGTGGGGTGGCCTCGCTGCTGACCGCACTGGAGTCCGCCGGGATGTACGCGTCGCGGCCCCGGGTGGTGGGTTGGAACGCCAGCATGTCCTTCGACGCGTCGGTCCAGCAGTGGGTTCGCGTCTGCCGGGGGGACACCCTGGTCATCATCGACGAGCAGCAGCGCACGGATCCCGTTCAGCTGCGGGCGCTCATCGACGAACACCACCTCCAGGAGCTGGATCTGACGCCGTCGCACTGGGAGATCCTCCGCGACTGCCTGTTGACAACGGGGGACGGCGCGCCCGGGCTGCGTCTGTTCATGGGGGGCGAGCCGGTCCCGGTCCGCACGTGGCAGGAGCTCGCGGCCGCCAGCGCCGGCGGCAGGCTCAAGGCTCTCAACCTGTACGGCCCGACGGAGTGCACGGTGGACGCGACCGCCGCGTGGATCGAGGGAGCGGGGCCGCACATCGGCCCTCCGCTGCCCGGAGTCCGGGCGTACGTACTCGACGACGCGCTCGAGGTGGTGCCCGACGGCACTCCGGGCGAGTTGTACGTCGCCGGCCCCGGGGTGACGCGCGGCTATGTGAACCGTCCCGGGCTCACCGCGCAGCGATTCGTCGCGGATCCCTTCGCGGGGAACGGTGACCGGATGTACCGGACCGGCGACCGGGTAAGCCGGCATCCGGACGGTGCGCTGGAGTTCCTCGGTCGCGTCGATCGGCAGGTCAAGATTCGTGGGTTCCGGGTAGAACTGGGCGAGATCGAGGCCGTGGTGCGGTCCGTCCCGGGCGTCGCCCAGGCGGTCGTCGTCCTGCACAGCAGTCTCGCCGTCGGCGAGCAGTTGGTGGCCTACTACGTGCTCGGCGAATCCGGTCCGGCCGGCGAGGAATTGCGGCAGTACGTCGGTGACAGGCTGCCGGCGTACATGGTTCCCGCCGCCTTCGTCTCACTCGAGGCGTTTCCGCTGACAGTCAACGGCAAGGTCGACGTGGCTGCGCTGCCCGCGCCGGAGGCGGTGGGGGGCGGCGGGGAAGGTGGCGGAGGATCCGCGCCGGAGGGCGAGTTCGAGACGCTGATCGCCCAGGTCTGGGTCGAGGTGCTCGGGCGGGACCACGTCAGTGCGGAGGACGACTTCTTCGCGCTCGGGGGTCACTCACTGATCGCGCTGCGGGTCGTGGCCCGCATCAAGAAGCAGTTGGGGCTGGTCATGCCCACCAAGGAGGTGTACCGGCACCCCCGGTTGCGAGACTTGGCCGAGCACGTCGAGTCCCTCCACGCGAGCGCCGCGGCGGGCAGCTGACCGGCCGCGGCGAAGCGTTGGAATCCGGCTATCTCAAGAGGTGTTTCATGGCTCCGATTCAAGACACGACAGTCATCCGCCTGCGGCGCTCGGAGGATGCCGAGCGTACGTTCATCTGCCTGGGCTTCTGCGGTGGAGGGGCGGGCGCCTATCACCCGTGGGTCGACACTCTCCCCGAGGGCACCGACCTCACGGCCATCTGCTACCCCGGCCGGGAAGGAAGGTTCCTGGAGGACTTCGCCACTGACTGGACGGCCCTGGCGGAGGACGCGGTCGACGCAGTGATCTCGGCCGTCGATCGTCCTTACATCCTGTTCGGTCACAGCATGGGTGGCTGGATGGCCTTTGACGTCGCCGCCCGCATCGAGGCGGCCGGGCAGCCGGCACCGGACGCGCTGGTTGTCTCCTCGTGCAACGCTCCGAGCCGAGGTCTGACACCGCGGGACATGTTCCCGTCCCAGCGGGACACGGACGCAGAGCTGCTGGACTGGATGGAGACGCACGGCCTGATGGCGCCGCACGTCCTCGGCGATCCCGATCTTCAGGAGATGGCCCTGGAGATCATGCGCGCCGACATCCGCGTGCGGGACACGTTCCACTGCATCGACGGCTCCAAGGTGACCGTTCCCGTGCAGATGCTCTCCGGTCTCGACGACGACGTCATCGAGAGCGACGCCGGGGCGCAGTGGAGCAAACTGGCCCTGGGTGACTACCGTCACGACACGCTGCCGGGCGGGCACTTCTACACGCCCAAAATCTGGAAGACCCTGCCGCAGTACATCGCTGCGATCGGCGCTTCCGTTCGGGCGTGAGGCCGAGCGGGAACGCTGGGGTCCCGGGCGATGTTTGCCCGGGACCCCAGCGGTGTATGCGGGCGCATCGGCCGATGCGCCCGCCTTGAGCTTCAGCCGTCGTTTCCGGCTGTACCGCTTCGGAGGCCGGGGAGGAGGACCGTCGAGATCAACGACAGCGCCATGGCCGCCGCACAGAGGGTCATCGCCGCGACACCGGTCACCCGCTCGATCAGGAGGCCGACAGCGAGCGGCGCCGTGGACGCGGCGAGTGTGGCGAACAGGACGACGACACTGATGACTCGCCCTCGGATGTGGTCCGGTGTGGTGGCGGCGAGCCGACTGAACAGCGCCGCATTGATGGCGGGCGCGAGGAATAGGCCGATGGCCAGCGGAAGCACCATGAGAACCTGGCCGGTCAGCAGCGCACTGGCGACTAGGAGCACGAACAGGATTGAGACGGCCGTCAGCAGCAGGTTGTAGAAGGAGGCCTGCCGCTGGATCCATGCCGCGGCGAACGCGCCCAGGAGCCCGCCGACCGCAATGGCACCTTGCGCCACGCCGAGAACGGAGGGCGCGTAACCGTTGTCGCTCAGCACCAGCGTGACGGAGAATTGCGCCGCGACGAGAGCGAAATTGACCGGCGTTGCCACGAGTATCACGGAGCGGAGAAACGGGCTTCGGGCGACGTAGTGGATACCCTCTCGAATAGCGCTCACCAGCGAGCTGTCCTCCCTGTTCCCGGAGGCTTGCTGCAGGGGCTTCCGAATAGCGGCGATCGAGATGAGCGATATGACGTAGCTGAGGGCGTCGAACAGGAATGGCATCGCGCGGCCGAGGCCGTAGACGAAACCCCCGAGAGAGGGTCCGGCCAGGGAGGCCATGTAGGAACGGGCCTCGTTCTTCGCGAAGGCCTCGGAGATCCTCTCGGCCGGGACCAGCTGACTGATGGCCGCCGTCTCGGCGGGTCCGAACAGCACGTCCATGAAGGCCGCAGCACCGGAGATCGCGAAGACCAGCGGTAGTGATGCCCGGTCAGTCAGGATGGCTGCCGCCAGGATCGCGAAGAGCGCGGCACGGCCGGCATCGCATCCCAGCATGAGACGCTTCCGGTCCCAGCGGTCCGTGAGCGCGCCTGCGGGGAGCTGGAACACTGCGCGAATCACGGCCTGGACCGTCCCGACCGCGCCCGCCTGAACCGCTGAGCCGTCGATCGACAGCACCAGTAGTGGAAACGCCAATATCGAGACAGCGGATCCCAGCTGCGACGCAGCCTGACTGCCCCACAGCAGCGAGAAGTCCCGATTCTTACGCAGCGGCGGCGAATCCTCGCCAGTTCGCTCGATACCTATCTTTACAGCCATCCCGATTCCCCCCCGTTTTCGTTACTTGTTCTACGCTTCGTCCGGCTCAGACGGCTGTCCGACTACCGACTGCGGCGGGACGAACACATGGGATAGCATCACCACTTCGACCGGCGCCGTTCCGGTCGGCCGCATCGCAGGGTCTTCAAGCCGGTCACGGAATCGGTGGACGAGATCGTCGATCTCTCGTCGGAGTGCGGCAGCCTCGTCCGGTGTCACCCACCACACTGTGTGGGATTCGCTGCCGGCATCCTGCCACCGGGGCGGATAGTCGGAGCGTCGACGGTTGAAATTGCGATGCCGTTCGAGTTGGCGCTGCAGGGCGATTTCACCCAGGGCTTCTCCAGCGACGTCTTCCTCTGTGTCGCCGGCGGCCCCGCCGGTAGTCCAGCCCAGATGCGTCACCCGCCACGGGCGAGATCGGCCCGGGCCTCTGCCGGCCTCCTCCACGAAGCCGAACTTGGCCAGTTGGCGCAGATGGAAGGAACAGGTGGTCGGGCTTTCTTCGATCAACTTCCCGGCCTGTGTCGCAGTGAGCGCGCCATGCACAGTGAGAACTTCGATCAGCGCCAGCCGCACGGGATGGGACAGGGCCCTCATGGAGGAAGGGTCAGTCAGATGGCGTGGTGACGCCGAGTGATCATTGGCTGGCACTCGACAAGTATGGTTTCTTCGAGAGAATCACGTCAAGAGATTTCTCTCGAAAGAACAGCTGTGACGGCACTGTCACGTTGACTGGCCCAGTGAGATGATCTTCTGGTTGATCACGCGAGGAGGGGTTGTCCGTGGGCAGCGCGCCGCCGTCATACAAGGGGCACCGGTACCCGGTCGAGGTCATCTCCCACTCTGTGTGGCTGTACCACCGCTTCCCGCTGTCGTACCGCGAGGTCGAGGAGCTGATGCTCGAGCGCGGCGTGATCGTCTCCTACGAGACGGTCCGGCGGTGGTGCGCCAAGTTCGGGCAGGCCTACGCCGACGGACTGCGCCGCCGCCGGCCTGGCCCGGGGACAAATGGCACCTGGACGAGGTCTTCATCAAGATCAACGGCGAGCTGAAGTACCTGTGACGAGCCGTCGACCAGGACGGCAACGTGCTCGACATCCTCGTGCAGAACCGTCGGGACACCGCCGCGGCCAGGCGTTTCTTCCGCAGGCTGATGAAGAAGACGCGTTCGGTACCGCGGGTGGTCGTCACCGACAAGCTGCGCTCCTACGGCGCCGCCCACCGCGAAGTCATGCCTTCTGTCGAGCACCGCTCGCACAAAGGACTGAACAACCGGGCGGAGAACAGCCACCAACCGACGAGGCAACGTGAACGGGGACCTGTCCCCGAGTGGTGGACACCTCTGAGCCCGGCCCCGGCAGGGGCCGGGTAGGAGGCATCTTTTATGGTGATGAAGGTCTACTCGCCCGAGTTCAAGGCGGACGCCGTCGCGCTGTACCTGTCGGACCCGGGCCACACCTTCGAGGGCATCGGCAAGGATCTGGGGATCAGCCGCGAGACGCTGCGTAACTGGGTGCGGGCCGAACGGGCCCGCCACGGCGGGGGCAGCACGACGAGCACGGAGAAGAGCACGGTGGATTCCCCGCCGACGGCCGAGGAGCTTCAGGCCGAGAACGAGGCCCTGCGCCGCGAGCTGGCGGCAGCCCGCAAGGAAATGGAGAAACTCGCCACCGAGCGTGACATTCTCCGCAAGGCGACGAAGTTTTTCGCACAAGAGATGACCTGGTGACCAACCGCTTCCAGTTCGTCGAGGACCATCACCGCGCCTGGGGCGTGAAGCGGTTGTGTGCCGTGCTGGAGGTCGCCCGCTCCAGCTTCTACAAGTGGCGGGCCGGCCGCGCGGCCCGCGCCGCCCGTGAACAGGCCGACGCCGCTCTCGCCGAGCGGATCAGGGCCGTGCACGCCGAGTGGGACGGCACCTACGGCCGGCCCCGGATCACCGCCGATCTGCGCGAGGACGGCGAGCGCGTGAACCACAAGCGCGTCGGACGGGTGATGCGTAAGTACGGCATCGCCGGGCTGCGGCTGCGCAAGCGTCAGGTCACCACTCTGCCCGAACCGTCCGCCACGCCGATGCCGGACCTGGTGGGGCGCGACTTCACCGCGAGCGCCCCGAACACGAAGTACGTCGGCGACATCACCTACCTGCCGGTGGGCGACGGCGACTTTCTGTATCTGGCGACCGTGATCGACTGCTTCTCGCGCCGTCTGGTGGGCTGGTCGATCGCCGACCACATGCGCACCTCGCTGGTCACCGACGCACTCCGTGCAGCCGCCCGGACACGGGGCAGCCTGGCCGGCGCCGTCTTCCACAGCGATCACGGAGCCCAGTACAGCTCCCGCGAATTCGCCCGAGCATGTGCGGAGTTGGAGGTTAAGCAGTCCATGGGTGCGGTCGGCACCAGCGCGGACAACGCCCTCGCCGAGTCGTTCAACGCGACCCTCAAACGCGAGACGCTCCGTGGTGCCCGCCGCTTCGACGGGGTCCGCGCCTGCCGCCTGGCGGTGTTCCGCTGGACCACCCGCTACAACACCCGCCGCAGGCACTCGGCGAACGGACAGCAGGCACCGATCGCCTACGAACAGCAGTCAGCTACCCTGACGCTTGCCGCATAACGACACGAACAGGTGTCCACCCTTCGGGGTCAAGGCCCGGCAGCCGACATCCGGATCCGCTGCCAGCGCGAACGCCTCGACACCGAACAGACCGCCGCCGAGATCCGCCGCGCCCTGCCCGAGGTGCAGCAGCTGGAGGCCTGGAGGCTCGCCCTGGGCTGGTCCCGTTCCGTGACCATCACCCAGGTCAAGGCCCAGTACGTCGCCGACGGCCTGTTACCCCGCAGCCTGTCCGACCCGATGCTGTGCCGGTGGGAACACGACCCCGGCGAACGCCCCGACCGCGAGTACACCGTCATGCTCTGCCGTGCCTACGGAGCCACCCCCGGCCAGCTGGGCCTGGACTTCGCCGAACAAGTCTTTCCGGAACGCGAGTTGTCCAGCGTGATCCGGTACGGTCGGCCCGAGACCGACACGTGCAGCGCTGGCGCACGGGAAATGGTGGTGCACATGACCACAGCCGCCGGCCTTCCGGCCGTCCGTGAATCCCTCCAGCTCGCCCTTCTCGCCGATCCTCACGGCAGCGCTGAGGTCGCCGAGCTGGCGGAGGCGGCCGTCGAGCACTACGCCCTCACCTACCCCAAGCACCCCGCCTACCTGCTGTTCGAGGAAGTACGGGCCGCCCGGGGCCTGCTCACCGACTGCCTTGTCACCGGCCATGTCCACGAGCAGGTCGCTGACGGAGTGCACCGCAACGTCGGCTGGCTATCCGCCCTCATGGGCAACCTGGCCTTCCACCTCGACGACCACACCGGCGCCCGCGCCCACCTCGCCACCGCCACCGCCTACGGCACCCGCACCGACGACGCACGGCTGACCGCCTGGGCCCTGGGCGCGCAGAGCATGGTCGCCCGCTACGAGAACCGCTACGAGACGGCCCTCTCCTACGCGGAGCGCGCCGTTGCCCAGGCCCCCGCCGGTCTGCCGAAGGCCCAGGCGCACGCCTGGGCGCAGCTGACCTCCCTGGCGGGCCTCGGACGGGAGTAGGAGGCTGGCACGGCGCTCGCCGCGGCCGCGCGTGAACTCGAAGCCGACGCCGTGGGGTTCGCTCCGGGCCGGTTCGGGTTCGACGTCGCCGAGTACACCCTGCACCAGGCGGAGTCAGCCATCGCCCTCGGCCACCACAACCGCGCGCACTGCTGCCGAAACGTCCATCGGGTCAACCGCCGTGGCCACCCCCGGCTGGGCCGCGGCCACCCTGGTGCTCGCCCAGGCGGAGGCGCCCACCCAGCCCACGGATGCTGCGCAGCGGGCCCTGGACGTCTTGGCCCGGGTCCCCGCCGCCCGGCTCCGCTCGACATCCCGCGCCCGCCTCGCCCGCCTCGACCAGGTCCTGACCGGGGTTTCTGCCACGGGAGTCGGTGACCTGCACGAACGTGTCCGCGTACTCGTCCCCCTGATCGACAACCACGGCAACGCCAGCACCTGACACCAGCCGCGCCCTGCTCTTCCGCATACGGCGTTGCGGACTGATCAGGGCCCAGAACGGCCAAGGCCCGGATTCCCCCGCTGCGGGGGAATCCGGGCCTCTCATGTGGAGCGACGTGCGACCGGCTGTCAGCGGCGGATGACCGGCTTCGGCAGCAGGGTGCTCAGCAGCTGCGCGGTCTCGGCCTCCATGTCCACTCCCCCGCCGAGGCCTTCGTTGATGCGAGCCAGCCGGGCGGCGGCTTCGCGGAGGGCATCCACGTCTCCGGCGGCCTGGTGGGCCAGGAAGACCTGCCGGTGCAGGAGTTCGTTCTCCTCGGCGGCTAGGAGGCCCTGGTGCGCGGCCCAGAGCGCGCCGGCGTAGTCGGCGGCTTCCCGGCGGCGGGTGGACAACTCGTAGGCGACGTCGGCGATGGCCGAGACCATCTCCTGGATGGCCGGCTCGGCCCAGGCGGGGCCGGAACGGAATCGACGGGCGGGCCGAAGAGGTCAGCGAGGGTCGGACCGGTGGTGCCGTGCTCTGCTTGGCCGTCGGAGACCACGCTCGTGGGGGCTGCGGGCTGTACGGCCCCCTGGCCCGTCTCGTCGGTGGGAGTGTCGGCCTCGGCCTGGTGCGCGGTCTCCAGCTCCTCCCGCTCGATGTCGGCGTACTCGTCCGGCATCCCGTCCTCGTCGGCACCGGCCTCCGGCTGCGTGGCTTCGCCGTCGCCGATCTCCTCAGCGTCGTCCGACGGGTCGTCCTCGCTCCCGTCCTCCCGGTCTTGCTCAGCCTGGTCCTCTTCCGCCTGCTCTTCGGCGTCGAGGAGGCCATCAAGCCACTCGTCGCGAGCGGGTACGTCGGTGTCGGCGGCGGACAGCGTGAGCAGCTCGATCGCGTCGGCGAAGTGCTGGTCGGTCAGGCCCTGGAGCTTGATGGGCAGGCCGGAGTCGGGCAGGACGATGGTCTCGTCCGGTCCCGCGCAGTGCAGGGTCCAGCCCTCCTCCGGGGCCCGGTCGGCGGTCTCGCTGGCCGTGACGACCGCGCCGGCGACCCGCGGCTGGGCCGTGATCAGGTCGAGCAGTGCCTCGGTCTGGGCCCCTTCGGGGAGCTCGGCGGCGAGGAGGATGTGAGGCGTCCAGGAGCCGCCGGCGTCTTCGTTGAGGCGGGCTGCTCGGAGGGTGGGTGCGCCGAGTGCGGCCAGGGCTCGGCGTTGGTCGGCGGTGTGGCTGGTCAGTTCGGCGACCGCGTCGGCGAGGGCCTCGGTGCGGGCGACGCGCTCGGGGGCTGCGTCGTCGAGGCCTGGGGCGGTGTCGGCGAGCGCGGTGATCTCCAGGCGGACGCGGTGCTGCCGGACGGCACCTAAGTGGTCTGCGTCGTAAATCCTTCGGGGGTTGATCATGCGGCTGGGGCGGCGGAGGATTCTTCTGGGTGATCGGCGGTGTGCCGGTCGAGTC
>NZ_JBFBBD010000118.1:0-14581 GCF_040689515.1 Streptomyces sp. NPDC051173 | reverse complement strand
ACCGAACGCCTGGCCGAGGCCGACGCGGTGGCCTCGGTCGGCTCCAAGGGCGACAGCTACGACAACGCCCTGGCCGAGGCGTTCAACAGTCTGTTCAAGGCCGAACCCATCCGCAACAAGGGCCCCTGGACTGGCATCAACGACGTCGAGGTCGCCGTCGCCGAGTACATCGACTGGTTCAACCAGCGAAGGCTCCACGGCGAACTCGGGCACGTCCCGCCCGCCGAGTACGAGGCCACCCACACGGCAACACCCGCACCAGAACCTGTCCTGGAAACCAGCTAACTCACTGTCCACGAAACTCGGGGCTTGACACCTACTGGGCGCTGTCCGTACCGCGGTGCTGGGTGCGTTCGCCAACCAGGACGCGACGCTGAGTGACGCGCTCGGCCGCCTGCGGACGGAACATCCGAGGGAGAGGCCGCCGGAAATCGGGGTGGTCTTCGAGTTCCAGAACACCAACTCGCACATGGGCGCCTTCCTCGGTGTCACCGACGACGACATGCCGGCATTCGCCGGGTTACGCACTTCCGCGTACCTGATTCCCGACATGACGGTCAGGTTCGACCTGGAGATGAAGATCGCCGTCACCGGGCCGGGGAAGCTCGACGGACTGCTGGTCTACTCGCCGGAGGTGTTCGAGGAGAGCACGATGCGCGGGTTGATCGAGGAGTTCCAAGCGATCATCCGTGCGGTGGTGCGCGACCCGTTCGTCGTGCTCGACGATGCGCAATTGCCCTTCGGAGACGATTAAAGGGTGTTGCAGAAGGCTCAGTCTTGGGCATTTTGCCTGTATGGGTGGGGTGTTGCGGGGCTGAATCGACGCGGACACCCGCCTGGTGATCGCCTCGGCCCGGCAGACGCCTGGGAACAAGGCCGATGCCCACGTGTGGCGTGACTCGGACCTCCCGGCCGCGGCCGCCGGGACGACGGTGATCGCGGATGGTGCCTACCTGGGCACCGGCCTGATCGTCCCGCACCACAGAAGAGCCGGACGCCCCCTGCTGCGCGGGCGGGAGGAGGACAACGCAGAACACGGGGACGGCCCAGGTCACCCGACGGCCGAGCGGCGGTGACGGCGCCGTCCCCAGGGAGCTGTGCGGCCAGTGTTTCCGGCACCCAGAGCAGCGCCGTGGCGGAGTTACGTCGAACTCCGCCTTGTTACGCGGGGCTTGAACACCACGATGCATGTGGCGGGCCTCCGACCGGCCTCCTCCGTACGCCGCCGGCCCTCCCCCGGAACAGCCCCGTTCAGACCGCGCTCGGGAGCCCCACGACGTGGTCCGGGGTGTCCACCCAGAGGTGCTGTCGGCCGTGGCCGTCGATGGTCAGGCCCAGGTGGCCGAGCCCGGGGCGGCCCTGCTCGTGCCACCAGGCGTGAGCGGCTTCGGTCTCATGCCACAGCCGGCGGCTGCCGTACTGGTACACCGTGGACGGTTTCCCGTCCTCGCGGAACAGCACGCACGCCCAGGACCGGTCGTCATCCAGGCTGCACAGCCACACCGGCTGCCGACCGTCCTGCGGCGCGTCCATGACCACCGCGCAGTCGGGGACGAGGAGGCCAAGTACGAACCGGGAGATGTCCCACTCGCCCGCGAGCGTCGCGCCCAGGGTGAGCGTCGTGATGCCCCGCCCGGCCTTCTCCCGGGACTCGGTGGTCACGTAGTCCCCGTACGCGGGGAAGTTCTGGCGCTGGGCGCGCAGGCTCATGAACTGCACCAGGGAAGTGAGCATGCCGCTCGCGGTCCGCCCGTCCGCGGCGACCGTGAGTGCGACCGTCGCCTCGGTGCGGGTGAAGCGGGTGCCCCACGGCACCACGATCCGGCCCCCCGGCCGGCACTGCTCCAGCCAGGCGCCGGGGATGGTGTGCACGCCGCAGGTCGCGACGACCCGGTCGTACGGCGCTCCGGCCGGATGCCCCTGGGAGCCGTCCCCGCACACCACCGTGACGGCCCCCAGACCCTGCCGCTCAAGGGCTGCCCCGGCGGCATCGGCGAGGGACCGGTCGACCTCGACCGTGGTCACCGCCCCGGCCCCGAACCGGTGGAGGAGACCGGCGTTCCATCCCGTTCCGGTTCCGACTTCCAGGATCCGCTGCCCGGGGTGCACATCGAGGTCGGCGAGCATCGCGGCGACGACGGACGGGGCGGACGCCGACGACGACGCGAGCCGTCCCTGCTCCAGCCCCTGGTGTCCGCCGTCGTCCCACTGCGTCACCAGCGGGTCGTCGGACTCGGCCGCAGCCCGCCACTGCTCCGGCTCCCGGGCCCGATCCACGGCTTCCACGGCCCCGGTCGGCACATGGTGCTGCCAGATGACGTCGGGCAGGAACCCGGCTCGGGGCAGGGCCTCGAACACCGGCCGCCACCCGGTGGCCAGCGTGCCGTCCGCGGCGAGGCGCGCGACCAGCTCCCGCCAGCTGCCCGTGGTGGTCATTTCCCGTGTTTCCCGCCGTCGCCGGGAGAGCCACCGTCCGTCGTGGGTGGTTCCTTCGGCGGTGTCCACGGCTGACCCGGCAACTTGTCACCCTTGCCACTGTCATCCTGCTTGTCGTGTTTGCCCATGGGCCTCTCCCCCATCCCTTGCATGAGACAGACCACAGTAGGGGCAGGGCGGTATGCAGGACAGACCGCCCGCTGGAGGCCTCGCCGGGGGGACAGAAGCCGTCACGCATCCGACTGATCGTCACATGGCTTGATCGGCCGGCGGTTTGGCCGCTGGTGAGGGTCTCGGCGACGATGCCGGGAACCGGGTCAGCGTCGAGATCGGCCCGCAGCAGGGTGAGCTGCGTAGCCCCACCGGGTGGTTTCACGCACCCCGGAGCTCCCGCCCCCGTTGGCCAGGGAGTGACCACCTTCCGCAGACTGCGGCGTGCCGCTGCCCTGTTCCTGAAGACTCCAGGCGTTGCCCTGGCCGCAGCAGTCTGCACGGCCGCCGTCGGCCTGACCGCTTCCGCCGCGACTCCCACGCTGGAGTACGCCGCCGCGGCCCCGCTCGCACCATCCGCCGGCACGGTCGGCGACTTGGCGGCGGTCCACTTCGGCGCGGCCCTGATCGCCTCCGCGCCCGACCCCGACCGCTCACCGGCCGGCGCCAACGACTTCGCCTGCGAGCCGACGGCTGCCCACCCCTACCCCGTGGTACTGGTCCACGGCACCTTCGAGAACGCCTTCGACAACTGGAGCGGGCTCGCCCCGGTGCTGGAGGAGGCCGGCTACTGCGTCTTCGCTCTCAACTACGGCGAGACCAAACCCCACGCCCTGTTGAAGGCGGTCGGCCCGGTCCCCGCCTCGGCCGGAGAGCTGGCCGCCTATGTCGACAAGGTGCTGGCCGCCACAGGGGCGGCGAAGGTCGACCTCGTGGGCCACTCCCAGGGCGGCGGGCTGATGCCTCAGTGGTACCTGCGCTTCGAGGGCGGCGCCGCGAAAGTTCACCAGCTGGTGGGCATCAACCCCAGCAGTCACGGCACCACCGCGTCCGGTCTGATCCACCTCCTCGATGCGGTACTGGACGTGGCGGGACGTGCCGGCAAGCCGCTCGGCCTCGACAGTCCCGCGGCCAAGGACCAGACGATCGGCTCCCCGGTGCTGCGGCGGCTCTACGCCAGGGGTGACACCGAGCCCGGCGTCACGTACACCAATATCGTCACCAGAACCGACATCGTCGTGACCCCGTACACCAACCAGTTCCTCACCGCCGGGCCCAGGGCCACCGTGCACAACATCCTGCTGCAGAACGTGTGTCCGCTGGACCTCACCGGTCACCTGGGCAGCCCGTACGACCCGAACGTGTACCAGCTGGTGCTGAACTCCCTCGATCCCGCACACGCCGAGCCGGTGCACTGCGCCCTCATGCCGATTCCGGTGTGACCAGGGCGAAGGCGAGGCCGATGATGACGCGCTCGACGTGGTACTCGCGCTGTCATCATGGCCGGCCGAACCGGCTTGACCTCAAGTGCGCTCCAAGTGGTGAGGTGTTACTCCACGGCGACCCGCCAAACAGGAGGAGAACATGCGCTACACCCGACTCGGAACCACCGGACTTGAAGTATCGGCGCTCTGCCTGGGTTGTATGAGCTTCGGTCAACCGGCCCAGGGTGCCCACGAATGGACCCTGGAGGAAGAGCCCAGTCGGGAGATCATCCGCAGCGCCCTCGACGCGGGGATCAACTTCTTCGACACAGCCAACGTGTACTCCGCCGGGTCCAGCGAGGAGATCGTCGGGCGGGCGCTGAAGGACTTCGCCGCTCGTGACGAGGTCGTCATCGCGACCAAGGTGACCGGCCGGATGCGGCCGGGGCCCAACGGTGCCGGGCTGTCCCGTAAGGCGATCCTCAGCGAGATCGACAACAGCCTGAGCCGCCTCGGCACGGACTACGTCGACCTTTACCAGATCCACCGCTGGGACTACCGAACCCCGATCGAGGAGACCATGGAGGCCCTCCACGATGTGGTCAAGGCCGGGAAGGCGCGGTACATCGGCGCCTCCTCCATGTATACCTGGCAGTTCGCCAAGGCACAGTTCACGGCCGAGGCGAACGGGTGGACGCGGTTCGTCTCGATGCAGAGCCAGTACAACTTGATCTACCGCGAGGAGGAGCGGGAGATGCTGCCGTTCTGCGCGGACCAGGGCGTCGGAGCGATCCCGTGGAGCCCACTCGCCAGGGGCAGGCTGACCCGCCCCTGGGACACTGCCACCTCACGCTCGGAGACCGACGAGTACGTCAAGAGCCTCTACCTGGACAGCGACCGCACGATCGTGGACCGGGTCCATGAGCTCGCGGCCAAGCGCGAGGTCTCCCCCGCGCAGATCGCACTCGCGTGGGTTTCCCACAACCCGGTGGTATCTGCCCCGGTCGTGGGCGCCACCAAGCCCAAGCACCTCAAAGACGCCATCGCTTCACTGGAGTTGGAACTCGCCGAGAGCGAGGTGGAGTATCTGGAGGCGGGCTACACTCCCCGCGCGATCGCCGGCTTCGCGTAGAAGGGCGCTGACTGGCTGCGGCTCCCCCGGGAGCCGTACGGCCGGCGACGCGCCGACCGCCGTACTGATGCGCACGGACGGCTACGACGGCACCGCGACGACATGCTGGGAGCTTCAGCTGCAGTGCGAGGACGGGTGGTTGTTGGTGCTGCTCACGTTGCCGTAGGAGAAGTTCCACGTCGAGGTCTGGCCGGAGCACGAGTGCCCGTTGGCGGTGAAGTTCCAGTTGCCGGTGTACTCGCGGTTGTTCCTTGCGCCGATCACCGGAATGTATCCGGCGTCAAACCAATACGTGCCTCTGTTCAGCACCGGCCTGTTCGAGTTCGTGGAGCTGTTCGAGCTGGACTTCACGTCGACCTGGCCGAATTTCCAGTTGTTGACGTAGTTGGTGTTCCACAGGTTGACCTCGGTATAGGCGCCGCTGCAGTTCCACCCGAGGTAGAACTGGCCGATGGTCTGCGAGCCCGCCTTGATGCTCTGGACAGCCCCGAGTATCTGTCCACCGGAGGGACAGCCTGCCGCATTGGCGGATCCGGTTCCGACTGTGGTGAACGTGAGGCCGGCCGCGACAACGGCGAGTGCAGCCGAGGTCGCGCGTATACGGGTATGTATCCGCATAATTCCCCCTGGAAGCCCTTAAGATGATCGATGCCCACTCTTTGGCATGCCCATGCTCCCACCGGATTTGCGCCTGGCCCAGGGGCATTCCCGGCCACTCACTGGACCGGTCGCGGCCCGCTCCGCCGCCCCGCAGAGCTTGAACCCGGCCGCCCGACGACCGGGGGCCGGCGCGGCGAGGGAGGCTGCGGGGCGTTCGGAGCGTGTTGCCGGAGGCCGGCTTCCAGGGAGCCGGTAGAGGCGGAAGTCCATGTTGGCCCCGTGCGGGAGGGTCGGGGGCGATTTCCCGCGCTACCGGCGCGGGACGACACCTCTGTGTCATCCAGCGCCGGCTCGGCCTCCGGGGTACTGCCCGTTGTCGTGAACCTCGGGCCCGGCCCGGTCCCCGACCCTGCTCAGGAGGCCTGCTCAGGAGGAGGGGACAGGGCCCTGCATGTGCTCGCTGATCCACTGGATCAGGCCGCCCGTCTCCATGTTCGGCACATACGTCTTCGCGTTGTGGCTGCCGCCCTGTATGACACTCAGCTTCGTGTGGATCGGGCCCTTGGTGTACTGCTTCACGAAGTCCTCGATCGGCGGCATGGCGGACGTTTCCTTGGTGCCGACCTGGAAGCCGAGGTAGACGTCCGGGCGCCCGGCCTGGATAAGTGCGGGGGCGAGCACCTTCGGATTGTTGGCCGCCTTCTCCTTGGCGTGGCCGGCCCACAGACGGGAGTCCGGAACCATGTCCGGGCCCGAGGCGATGACGGCCTTGAATTTGTCGGGCTTCTGCAGCACGGACTTCAGGCCCGCGAAACCGCCGGTGGAGGAGCCCATGAAGGCCCAGCCGTCACGGGAATCGATCGTACGGAAGTTCTCCTTGACCAGGTCCGGGACGTCCTCGGTCAGCCAGGTGCCCATTTTCGGCTGGCCGGGAATGTCACTGCCGTCCCAGTACTGACCCGCCTTGGGATCCTTGGCGTCCTTGTCGTGGTCCTCGGGGTTGAGCACCGGCATGACCACGATGAACGGCAGGCTCTTGCCCTCCTGCGACCACTTGGAGATGCTCGCCTCGAGCTTGAGGTCGGTGCCCATCCAGTAGTTGTTCGGGTACCCGGCGCCACCGGGCAGCGCGATCATCACAGGGAACCCGCTCTTCGCGTACTTGGGGTCCTTGTACTGCGGCGGGACCCAGACCCAGACCTTCCCCTTGAATCCCGACTTCTTGCCCGCGTATTCGGTGACCGCGATCTTGCTGCCGTCTTCCGGCACCGTGCCCGACACGGTGAACTTCGACTCCGGCCCGGTGGGCATGGACACCTTGCCGGTCCCCGTCCCGCCCGACTTCTCGTCCTGGCCGAAGCTGATGGGATCGCCCTTGTCGGAGAACACCCCGGCATAGTCGAGCACCGGCCACGCGACCAGCCCGAGCACGACCGTCACGGCTGACACAAAGATCCATCGCCTGGGACGGGAGCCACGGCGGCGGCCCTCGGAACGGGGAGATTCGGTATCGGGGCTTGTCATCGTGTGTACTCCGGATAGCGCTGGTACCTGAGAGCGGGCAGTACGGTGCATCCCACGGATCCCGGCGGCAGCCGGTCCCGAGGGATAATTCCCACCATTTATCTCAGGCCCCGCTAAGAGTTCTTTAAGAAAGCCCTCCGTTTCGACCGTACCGCAGTCGGAGCACCATCATCCGCGACTCCTCGCAGCTCAAAACTTTCCGCATTTGTCCGGTACGAAGCAAAGACTGGTTGTGCCTCCTGCCGGAACCGCGCCTCGGCTGTCAGCGGGTTATCCGTACGACCGGCATCAGTTTGTCCGTCAGTTGGGACATCAGTCGTTCAGCGGGCGGGAGCAGCCAGGGGGAGAGTGCGGCGGTGCCGACTGCGGCGCCGACTCCTGTCCAGGCCACCGGGCCCAGTGGTGTGCAGCCGAAGAAGTGGCTGACCACCGGCGTCTGGACGATGCCGGTGAGGACGAGGGCGGAGCCGATCGTGGTCGCCAGGACGAGGGGGCTGCGCTGTCGGCCTCTGATGGTCTGGGTGAGCTGCGCTCCGACCACCCCGCACAGTGCCATGGTGCTGGTGCGCCGCGCCGTGCCGGGGGTGAGACGGCCGATCAGCCAGGCCGTCGTCGCGCCGAGCCCGGTGACCACACCGCGCTGGCGTATCTGGCGGGTCAGGGGAGCTCCCAGGGCGGTGATACCCACAGGTGGGACAGCGGTCAGGAGCGTTTCCTCACCCGGCTCCCCGTCCTGCGGGGTGACCGCCACCGCCATGGCCGGGAACATATCGGTGAGCAGGTTGACCAGCAGCAACTGCCGCGTCGAGAGCGGGGACGCGCCGTCGAGCAGGGTGCCGAGCACGGTGAAGCCGACCTCGCCGAAGTTGCCTCCGATGAGGATGCTGATGGCGTCGGCCACGCTGCGCCACAGGGCCCGGCCCTCGGCCACCGCGTCGACGAGGACGGACAGTTCGTCCCCGGTGATGACGAGGTCGGCCGCGTTGCGGGCCGCCGCCGACCCGCGGGCCGCGATGCCGACTCCCACGTCGGCGGCGCGGATCGCGGCGGCGTCGTTCGCCCCGTCCCCGACCATGGCCACCACGCGCCCCGCTTCCCGGAGCGCCTCGACGACCTGGAGCTTCTGCTCGGGGGCGACGCGGGCCACCACGCCGCAGTCCCGCAGGAGTTCGGCCCGGCCCGTCCGGTCGAGGGCGGACAGCCGGTCGCCGGTGACCACGGTGACGTCCTCCGGCCAGCCCAGGGCGACCGCGATGGCTCTGGCGGTCCGGGGGTGGTCGCCGGTGAGTATCACCGGCCGCAGTCCGGCCTGGCGCAGCCTGGCCACCAGCGGGGCCGAGTCGGCCCGTGGAGTGTCGGCCAGCGCCACGAACCCCAGGAACTCGAGCCCTTGGAGCGGCTTGTCCAGTACCTCGGACGCTTCGTCCGACAACAACCGGCGCCGGGCGACGGCCAGTATGCGAAGACCTCGGCTCGCCAGGGACAGCGCGGTGTCCTCCGCGTCGGCGGGGATGTCCGTGCAGCACGGCAGTACGGTCTCCGGCGCTCCCTTGACCATCAGCACGGGTGCGTCGCTGTTCGCGGTGTGTCCTACGGCTGCGGCGTAGCCGCGGCTGGCTTCGAAAGGCTGGGCTTCGGTCCGGGTCCAGTCGGGGTCGTCCTGGGCGGCGGCCAGGACGGCTTCGTCGGTGGCGTGTGCGTGTGTGCCCGTCTCGTCGGGGCGGGGGCAGGTGCGGGCCGCGGTCCGGAGCACCATGGCGGCTTCGGGGTCGTCGGCGGCGTGGGTGGTGCCCCGGGCCGTGACGAGGTGCACGACGTGCAGGCGGTTCTCGGTCAGGGTTCCGGTCTTGTCGAAGCAGACGGTGTCGATCCGGCCCAGTGCCTCCAGGGTGCGAGGGGTGCGCACCAGGATGCCGCGCCGGCTGAGTCTTCGGGCGGCGGCCATCTGCGCGACCGTCGCCACCAAGGGCAGGCCCTCGGGGACCGCGGCCACGGCCACCGCCACGCCACCGCCGACGGCTTCGCGCACCGGGCGGCCGCGCAGCAGGGACAGCGCCGTGACGGCCGCTCCGCCGGCGAGGGTGAGCGGCAGCACCTTCTTCGTGAGTTCCTGCAGCCGCGCCTGCACTCCTGCCGCGGCCGGGGCCCGTGCGGCCAGGGACGCCGCGCGTCCGGCCTGGCTCTGGTCGCCGATGCCCACGACGACGGCCCGGCCGCGGCCCGCGACCACGGTGGTGCCTTCGTAGACCATGCAGCTGCGGTCCGCCACGGCCGCGCGGGGGGTAGCGGCCACCTGCTTGCTGGTCGGCAACGATTCACCCGTCAGGGAGGACTCGTCGACCTCCAGGTCGGCCGCTTCCAGCAGCCGGGCATCGGCCGGCACCACATCGGCCGTGGCCAGCTCGATCACGTCGCCCGGCACCAGCCGGGAGGCATCGGTGACCGCCGTGGTCCCCGTCCGGGCGTCGATGACGCGGTGGGCCGTCTGCCGCTGTCCCACCGAGAGCTCGGCCAGGGCGTGCTCGGCGCGTAATCGCTGCACCCCTCCCACCACGGCGTTCATTCCCAGTGCCCCGGTGACGAGGAGAGCGTCGACGCTGGAGCCGAGGACGGCCGAAGCGGCCGCGCCGACCGCGAGCACGGGGGTGAGGGGGTCGTCGAGTTCCGCGCGCACGGCGGTGAACAACGACAAGGTCACGCGTGCCGGGGCGAAGACCGGCAGTCGGGTTGCGGCGTCCGCACGCGTGCGCAGCCGGGACAGCACGGTCGGTATGTGCCGGGGCATACCGGCCAGCCGGGAGAGCGCCTCGTCCGGTTGCAGGGTGTGCCACGGTACGCGCGGCCCCCGGCGGGGTGCTTTGCGGCCGACAGCGGCGTACGCGGACCGCCGGCCCGAGAACAGGGCCGCGGCGGCAGCGGCGTTGACGGGGCTGAGCCGGACCCCGGCGGGCAGGAGCATGCGCCGGGCGGGCGAGCCTCCCGTGACGACCAGGAGTCCGGACAGCGCCGCACCCGACCGGGCGAGGAGCTTGGCACGGCGGCCGACAGCCCGTGCGGCGGGAGCGGCTGCCAGCAGCCGCCACACCCCCTCCAGTCCGTTCAGCGCGAGCACGTCGGCACCCCAGACCACAGCGCTGCGCCCGTCGGTGACGGACACGGCGAGATCACCGGCCAGCAGTCCCTGGAGCACCTCGTCACCCTGGGCGTCCTCGTGGCCGATGCGCGTGACGGTCATCACCGTCCGGCCGTCCTGCCGGAGCTCGCGTACCACCTCGGCCAGCGGCCGGTCGGGGGCCACGACGATGTCCGCCAGTGCCGCGAAGTCGCCGAGCGAGGGATCGTCCACCATCACGACGTTGAGGTCGGCCCGGCGCGCCGCGTCCAGCACCGCCTCGGCGAGCGGGTCGAGCTCCCACCCGACCAGCACGGTGCCGACGTCCTCACCGCCCACGGAGGCGATCATCGCACCGCTGTCCGCCATGTCGCTGTCGGACAGCGAACGCAGGCTCACCGCAGGCTGGTTGATGTCGTCGGCCCTGTCCTCGGTGCCGCGCAGTGCCGCGGTCGCCGCGTGCCAGAGCCGGTCGTGGTCCCACGACGACGAGCCGGGGTCGACGTCCAGGACTGTCCGCCGCCGCCCGCGCAGCGCGCCGGGGTGGAGAACCACCGTGTCCACGAGCTCCAGCCGGCGCAGCCGGTCGATGCTGCGGACCAGCACGTCGCTCCGGGCCAGGGCACTGCCCAGAGCGGCGGTGAAGGACGCCGGGCCGTAGCGTGCCGCCTTGGGCGAACCGGCGAGGACCGCTTCCGCGGCACCGGCCGCGCTGCGGGTGAAGACCAGCGTCGCGGCCGCCCCCACCAGGCTGCCCATGACCGCGGTGTCGGCGTACTCCTCGCCCGGATTCCGCCGCAGCGGCGGCCTGGGCAGCCCGGCCCCGGACAGGCTCGCCCGGTCCGGTACACAGACCTTGTCGTGGGCGGCGTCGAACGCGGCGGCCCGGGCCAGCGCCTCCGCCAACTGCCCTGCTCGCAAGGCCCCGTCCAGCACGAGCGCCGTCGGCGACTGCCCGAGACCGTGCGTGGCGGCATTGACCGCCGCCAGCACCAGGTCGGCCCCGGCCGCACCGAGCCGACGGTGCAGCACGCCTCGCACCCGCGAGTCCTCCCGTAACAGCGTCACCGCCGCGGTGACCAACCGCGGCGACTTCTGCCACCGCATCACCTGCGCCAGCAGCGCCACGGCGACACCCGCCGCATCACATCCCAGGAGCACGACCGCCGCGCGTACGTCACCGACACCCCCCGGATACGGAAGGTTCGGGTCCGCATTCCCGCCGGAGTGCTTCAGCCCGTGCTGGGCAGCCAGTTTCTCCGCCCGGTTCTCGATCGCACCGACCAGGTCGTCTTCAACCACCTGCACCACCAGCCGGGACAGACCGTTGTCCCAGTAGGCGAGGAGAACATCAGGATGTTCCAGCAGAGCGGCTGCCACCTTTTGCGCGGCCTCCTCCAGCCGCGGCATGTCGGCGGCTTCCGGGTGCGGGCGCAAGGGCAGCTGGATCCGGCCGCCGGCACGCCAACGACCGTCTCCGGGGACAAGCGCGTTACGGGCGACCCGAGCCACGCGCACGGCTGTCGCGGATGCCTCGGCCGCCCCGCTCACCACAGTGTGCACACCCGTCGATGCCAGCTCGCCCGCTCCGTGCAAGAGCGCGTCGGCCGATGGAGCGAGACGGCCCACGGCCCGGGCCGGCGCCGTGAGTACGAGCCCAAGACCGGCCATGGGCAGACCGGTCAACGAACGCAGAACCACTGTCCTACCCTCATGGGATATCCGCACCGGTCAGGACCACAGCGCGGAGAAGGAGTGCTGTGCCCGGGACGGCCGGGCGGCCGACGATCACTGCCCGGCGATCAGCCGGGCGGCCGGCCCGAGGAGGCTTCGTCATCGATCGGCACCGTGACACTGCGCCGACCGCCCGCCTGGACCGATGACGCCTTCGACACACCTTTCGTCCGCTTCGGGGCAGTGTTCGCCGCTCCCTTCGCACGCTTCGGGGCAGTGGCGGAGACGGTGGGCGAGTCCTGCTGCTGACCGGCCGGTGCGGCCTCCGCCGCTCCGTCTCTCCCGGGACGTTGCTGCGTCAGCCACACCGCCGCGGCGCCCGCCGCCGCGACCGGCCACTCGACGAGACCGACCGCGCCCAGAAGGCCCACACCGGCGTACACCGCGGCCCGGCGCGCCCCGGGAGAGACCGAACCGACCACGTCCAGCGTCCCGTTCACGGCCCCCTTCACCAGGCCGGCACCGGGGACGTGGTCCGCCACCGCCTGCACAGCCCCCAACGCACCCGCCAGCCCGGGCGGACGCACCGAGGACGAAGACGGTATACCGGCGCTCTCACTCATGGAATCTCCAATTCCCGATAAGGACATGACTCCTACGTGAAACTGCCCACCGGCGTTAACCTGCGCCATCTCCCGTTTCCCTAAACGTGCCTTGACAGCGCCCGCGCGCCTTCGTGATTCTCGATGTACGCAGCACCTCGTTGGGTGAGGCTTCTGCGCGGACACAGGCCACTGACCCCGAACGTCGAGAGACGCCCCGGGTCAGGACAGCTCACTCCGGATTAAGGGGTGCGCCCAGGTGGCTGCCCGGCCGACTGCGGCCGGGAATACGCCGCGCAGTGCTGAAACCGTGACGAGAGAGGTGCCTTCCCGCGACGCGGGGGCTCCTCGGCCCATGCCCGGCACCCTCGAGTGCCCAGGCCGCGAGGAGGTGAGGGGCTTGGGTCCCTGGCATAGTCCGGAGCCCGCTTCCGGCCGAACTCGCCCGTCACCACTCACCCGTCGCCGACGCTTCCACTGACTTTCGCGCGCCACTCGTGCGGGTCGGCCCCCAGGCGTGCCGTGCGAATTGTTCCGTGCGCCCGTCCGCGACCGGGTATGTCCTGCTCGGAGACCACTGTGCGCATCCAACTGGCCTGGCCGAACACCGCCGACGCCGTCCTCACTCTGACTGTCGCCCTGCCCGACTTCAGCTCCGACTCGTACCACTCCGCACTGCGGCGGGCCCTGACCTACGCAGGACCCGTTCTCGCCGGCGTCGCCGACGCCGCCGGCGCGGGCCTCCTCGCCCACCTGCTACTCCCGTTCGCCGTCCACCTCGTGCAGCAGGCACTGGAGAACCCTGAGCGGTCTCCGCAACACGACCCCGGCCACGCCTCCGTTCACGTGTAGCGCTCGATGCCGGTGGCCAGGCGACGGGTCCAAGCTCAGTCATGGCGGGCAACCTATCGCACGCGCGCCCGACCCACCCGACGTCAACTGGTGTCTCTCATACTTCTCTTACGCCGCCCTGCCATATTGGCCCGCATGTCCAGGCCAGATTCGAAAAACTCTGATCGGTTGTCACGGACCGGGCTCTCGGCGGAGATCACACCGCGATCCGCGATAAACAAGGTTTCGTCACGGGGGTACTTCATGTCGAAGGTCAGTCGCAGGCGTGTGGCTACGGTCGTCGCGCTTACGGGCTTCACAGCGGCGGCCTGTGGTACGGCCGTGGCCGCCCCGTCACAGTCTCGTGGTCATGCGGCGAACTATCTGTACACGTCCATCGGAGAGTTCGACGCCGCCGCCAAGCCACTACTGGGGCGGTCCGATATCGACGGTGTGCAAGTAGTGGTCCCGTGGGGGATGCTGGAGAAGGAGAAGAACCGCTACGATTTCTCGGCCGTCGACCAGGTGGTGCGTCAGGTCGAGGCACAGCACAAGAAGGTGTTCATCCAGCTTCAGGACCGGTTCTTCGCACCGCCGACGCGGCTTCCGCAGTACCTGCTGACGGACCCGGAATATGCGGGAGGGGCCGCCCCGGAGCTCAACGTCGACGGGCCCGTCCCCGGCCCGCCCGGTGCCGTCGCGGCGCAGTGGAACAAGAACGTCCAGAATCGGTTCCAGCATTTGCTGAAGGCGCTGGCGCAGCGGTTCGACGGACGGGTCACCGGTGTCAATCTGCCGGAGAGCTCGGTCTCCGTGGACACAGCGAAGGACAAGACTCACTTCAGTTGTGACGCATACTTCAACGCGGAGCTGGAGAACGCGGCCTACGCCAAGAAGGTGTTCAAGGCCAGCACTGTGGTGCAGTACATCAATTTCTGGCCGTGCGGCTGGGGAGACGACAACGGCTACATGAAAAAGTCGTTCGAGTTCGCCAAGAAGCACGGCGTGGGGGTCGGCGGACCGGACCTCCTCCCGTACAACAAGCCGCACATGAACAACGCGTACCGGTACTTGAACCAGTACCGAGGCCAGCTCGGTACTGTGGCGATGGCCGTGCAGGAACCCGACTTCAATTACACCAGCCCCGTCACGGGGAAGCCGTACACGCGGCAGGATTTCGTCGACTTCGCCAACGACTACTTGGGAGCGGATATCATCTTCTGGGCCACCTCCTCGCCATGGCTCCACCAGGGCA
>NZ_JBFBBD010000117.1:0-15109 GCF_040689515.1 Streptomyces sp. NPDC051173 | reverse complement strand
TGGCCTCCGGGCTGAGGACCTGGAACGCGGTGCGTGGCGCTGTCTTACGTGTTGGGTGCTGTGACTACGCACCGCGTTCCAGAACCTCACCCTCCAGCCCCACCCCCTCCGCCGGTGGGTGACATCAGGGCCGGTGGGTGCGTAGGCCTTCGAAGCATGCCTTTCGTGTCAGCCGGGCGCGCCATTCATGCCAGCCGGGCGCGCCGGTTCTCCGCCGGGTGCGCCTCTCTTTTCCGCCGGGCGCACCATTCCTTTCTTTTCAGCCCGTTGGGGGCACCTCCCAGCGGTAGCTGGGGGAGGCAACGGACCCGCGCGTCGGGGTCTGGGGCAGCGCCCCAGTTTCGGGAAGGGGCGGGGCTGGGGAACAAAGCGCCGCAGGCGCCAACGGACCCGCAGACAAGGGGGCTGGGGCACGCGCCCCCCGCGCGCGGCGGAGCCGCACGTCAGATGCAGCCGGGGAAAGGGCGGGGTAGGGGAAAAGCCCGCCGCAGGCGCCAACCGGCCCGCAGGCAAGGGGCCTGGGGCGCGAGCCCCAGTGAAGGGAAGGCGGGCGGGGACAAGTCCGCCGTGGGGGTTACCGACGGTGCCCCGGAGTCGCCCGCGACCCCGTCGCATAGGCTCGGACAATGACTTCCCGTGCGCACGAAAACTCGCAGGCAGGACCGACCGCGAACGCGATGCGGCGGGCGCTCAAGCGCGCGCGTGACGGTGTGGCGCTGGACGTGGGCGAGGCCGCCGTGCTGCTGCAGGCGCGCGGCGCGGACCTCGACGACCTGTGTGCGTCCGCCGCGCGGGTGCGCGACGCCGGGCTGGAGGCCGCCGGGCGCCCCGGTGTCATCACGTACTCCAAGAGCGTCTTCATCCCCCTCACCCGCCTGTGCCGCGACAAGTGCCACTACTGCACCTTCGCCACCGTGCCGGGCAAGTTGCGCCGTGCGGGCCACGGGATGTTCATGTCGCCCGACGAGGTGCTGGCCATCGCCCGCCGCGGTGCCGAGCTCGGCTGCAAGGAAGCGCTGATCACCCTCGGCGACAAGCCCGAGGACCGCTGGCCCGAGGCCCGCGAGTGGCTGGAGGCCGAGGGGTACGACGACACCATCGCTTACGTACGGGCCATGGCGATCCGCATCCTGGAGGAGACCGGGCTGCTGCCCCACCTCAACCCGGGCGTCATGACCTGGACGGACTTCCAGCGGCTCAAGCCCGTGTCCCCCTCGATGGGCATGATGCTGGAGACCACGGCCGAGCGGCTGTGGAGCGAGCCCGGCGGCCCGCACCACGGCTCGCCCGACAAGGAGCCGGCCGTCCGCCTGCGCGTCCTGGAGGACGCGGGCCGCAGTTCCGTGCCCTTCACCAGCGGGCTGTTGCTGGGGATCGGGGAGACGCCCGAGGAGCGCGCGGAGTCGCTGTTCGCGCTGCGCCGCGTCTCCCGCGCCTATCACGGCATCCAGGAACTCATCATGCAGAACTTCCGCGCCAAGCCGGACACGGCGATGCGCGGCATGCCGGACGCGGAGCTGGACGACCTGGTCGCCACCGTCGCCGTCGCCCGGCACATCATGGGCCCGTCCGCCTGCATCCAGGCGCCGCCCAACCTCGTGGACGAGGAGTACGCGCGGCTCATCGGCGCGGGCGTCGACGACTGGGGCGGCGTCTCGCCGCTCACCCCCGACCACGTCAACCCCGAGCGCCCCTGGCCGCAGATCGAGGAGCTGGCCGAGCGCTCGGCCGCCGCGGGCTTCCGGCTGAAGGAACGTCTCGCCGTCTACCCCGAGTTCGTCCAGCGCGGCGAGCCCTGGCTGGACCCCCGGCTGCTGCCGCACGTCCGCGCCCTCGCCGACCCGGAGACGGGCCTGGCCCGCGAGGACGCCGTGGTGGAGGGCCGGCCCTGGCAGGAGCCGGAGGACGTCTTCGTCGCCGCGGGCCGTACGGACCTGCACCGCGCCGTCGACGAGGAGGGCCGCACCGGCGACCGGCGTGAGGACTTCGACGAGGTGTACGGCGACTGGGAGGCGCTGCGCGAGGCGGCCGCCCCCGGCATGGTGCCGTCCCGTATCGACGGCGACGTGCGCGCCGCCCTGTCGCAGGCTGCCGACGACCCCACCAAGCTCACGGACTCCGAGGCGCTTGCCCTGCTGCACGCCGACGGCCCCGCGCTCGACGCGCTGTGCCGCATCGCGGACGACCTGCGCCGGGCGACGGTCGGTGACGACGTCACGTACATCGTCACGCGCAACATCAACTTCACCAACGTCTGCTACACCGGCTGCCGTTTCTGCGCGTTCGCCCAGCGCCGCACGGACGCCGACGCCTACACCCTGTCCCTGTCGCAGGTCGCCGACCGCGCCCAGCAGGCGTGGGACGTGGGCGCGGTCGAGGTCTGCATGCAGGGCGGCATCCACCCGGACCTGCCGGGCACGGCCTACTTCGACATCGCGCGCGCGGTGAAGGAGCGCGTCCCCGGCATGCACGTCCACGCCTTCTCGCCGATGGAGGTCGTCAACGGCGCGACGCGCACGGGCATGTCCGTCCGCGAGTGGCTGACCGCCGCCAAGGAGGCCGGGCTCGACACCATCCCCGGCACGGCGGCCGAGATCCTCGACGACGAGGTCCGGTGGGTCCTCACCAAGGGCAAGCTGCCCACCGCGACGTGGATCGAGGTGGTGCGGACCGCGCACGAGCTGGGCATCCGGTCGTCCTCCACGATGATGTACGGGCACGTGGACCAGCCCCGCCACTGGCTGGGCCACTTCCGCACGCTCGCGCGGATCCAGCAGGAGACGGGCGGTTTCACGGAGTTCGTGACCCTGCCCTTCATCCACACCAACGCCCCCGTCTACCTCGCGGGCATCGCCCGCCCCGGCCCGACGATGCGGGACAACCGGGCGGTCACGGCGATGGCCCGGGTGCTGCTGCACCCGCACATCACCAACATCCAGACGAGCTGGGTCAAACTGGGCGCGGACGGCGCGGCGGAGATGCTGCGCTCCGGGGCGAACGACCTGGGCGGCACGCTGATGGAGGAGACCATCTCCCGTATGGCGGGCTCTTCTTACGGTTCGTACCGCTCTGTCCAGGACCTCATCGCGATAGCGGAGTCGGCGGGCCGCCCGGCACGCGCGCGCACGACGCTCTATGGCGAGGTGCCGGCGGAACGGCTGTCTGCGGCGGCGGCTTCGGACGGGCATCTGCCGGAGTTGTTGCCGGTGCTTGACAGTTGACCGGTGGGGGGCGCCTGCGGCGGGCTTTTTCCCCTACCCGCCCCTTCCCGGAACTGGGGGCAAGCCCCCAGGCCCCCGAAGCACGCGTTGGCCACGGTCCGCACCATCCAGCCCGTCCGGCGTTTGAGGACGCGACCGAAGGTCGCTGGGGTCCGGGGTCTCCCCGGTTTCGGGAAGGGGCGGGTAGGGGAACAAAGCGCCGCAGGCACCCACGGTCACCCAGCCACAGCCGGCTTGATCAAATACCCGACCCCCCGCCGCGTGTGGATCATCGGCGCCCGCCCGGCATCAATCTTCCGCCGCAGATACGAGATGTAGAGCTCCACCACATTCGCCTGCCCCCCGAAGTCGTAGGACCACACCCGGTCCAGGATCTGCGGCTTGCTGAGCACCCGCCGAGGGTTCCGCATCAGGAATCGCAGCAGCTCGAACTCCGTCGCCGTCAGGTGGATCTCCTGGCCGCCCCGCGACACCTCGTGGCTGTCCTCGTCGAGTACGAGGTCGCCGACGGTGAGGACGGAGTCCGCGCGCGGGGCCACCGTGCGGGCGCGCCGCAGCAGCCCGCGCAGCCGGGCGACGACTTCCTCCAGGCTGAACGGCTTGGTGACGTAGTCGTCGCCGCCGGCGGTGAGGCCGGCGATGCGGTCCTCGACGGAGTCCTTGGCGGTGAGGAACAGGACGGGGACGTCGGGGTGTTCGTTCCGCAGCCGGCTGAGGACGGTCAGCCCGTCCATGTCGGGCAGCATCACGTCCAGAACGACGGCGTCGGGACGGAGGTCACGGGCGGCGCGCAGCGCTCCGGTGCCGTCGGCGGCGGTCCGCACCTCCCAGCCTTCGTAGCGCAGGGCCAGGCACAGCAGTTCGGCCAGCGGTGCCTCGTCGTCGACGACCAGCACCCGTACGGCACTTCCGTCGTCGTGCAGCAGTTCCGTTCGCGCGGCAGGCGAGATCGAGGTCATACGGGGGATCCTGGGCGAGCAGGCTGAGAGGCACCTTTCGGCTCCCTGTGATTCGTCTGAGAATCCGTGGGCCTCCTTCCGTACGGTGGGGGCCATGACGAAACCACGGCTCGGCAGGATCGGTGTCTGGAGCAACGAGCTACGGCTGGACGATCCGGCCAGACGGGATGAAATCGGCGCGGCGGCCGCGGAGTTGGAGGAGCTCGGCTACGGCACGCTGTGGGCGGGCGGCAGCCCGGACGTCTCCCAGGCGGAGCACCTGCTGGCGGCGACCGGACGGGTCCGCGTGGGGACGAGCATCATCAGCATCTGGCAGCACCCGGCCGCGGAGATCGCCGCCGCGTACGCGAAGCTCCCGCCGGGCCGGCGGGAGCGGTTCGTCGTGGGCCTGGGCGTCAGCCACCGGCACATGGTCGAGGGATACGCGCGCCCGTACTCCGCGATGAAGGCGTATCTGGACGAGCTCGACGCCGCCCCGGACGGTCCGCACGCGGACCGCCGGATGCTGGCCGCCCTCGGCCCCCGCATGCTGGGACTGGCCCGGGGCCGGGCGACGGGCGCCGTGCCGTATCTCGTGACGGCCGAGCACACCGCGCGGGCGCGCGAGGCGCTCGGCGAGGGGCCGCTGCTCGCCCCGGAGCTGAAGGTCGTCCTCGACGACGACCTGGCGAGCGCCCGTCGCTCGGCCCGCGCCTATCTCGCCTTCTATCTCCCGATGCCCAACTACACGAACAACCTGCTGCGCCTCGGCTTCACGGAGCGGGACTTCGAGGGCGACGGCAGCGACCGCCTCCTCGACGCGGTCTTCGCCCTGGGCGACGCCCGGGCGGTCCGGGCCCGCGTGGCCGCCTTCCTGGCGGCGGGCGCGGATCACGTGGCCGTCCAGGTCGTCCTCGACCCGGTCCGCCGCAAGGCGGGCGAGCTCCCGCTGGCGGAGTGGCGCGAGCTCGCCGGGGCACTGCCGCTGACCGACTGACCGGGACCTGATCCGGAAACGCCGCAGGACCCGCACTCCGAAGAGTGCGGGTCCTGCGGTCTTAGTAGCGGGGACAGGATTTGAACCTGCGACCTCTGGGTTATGAGCCCAGCGAGCTACCGAGCTGCTCCACCCCGCGACGGACGAAAGGGCGATTCCACAAATGTGAGATCGATCTCTCGGCTGTGCGCTCGGCAGGATTCGAACCTGCAACCTCTTGATCCGTAGTCAAGTGCTCTATCCGTTAAGCTACGAGCGCTCGGCTTCCCGGCGGTTTTTCTTGCCGGTCGGCGTTGCGTGGACAACATTACATGAACTGCGCCGTGACGCGAAATCCATTAGCCACTTGCGGCCTGACCTGCGAAAACACCCCTCAGACAAGATCGCCGAGGGTGTCCTGAGGGCTCGCTGAGGCTGTGCTGAGGACTTTCTGAGGGCTCCCCGCGCTGAAACGCAGAAGCCCCGGCCGTCTCGGAAGACGACCGGGGCCACACACAAGCGGAGGCGGAGGGATTTGAACCCTCGATGGGATTGAAGTCCCAAACCGCATTAGCAGTGCGGCGCCATAGACCGGACTAGGCGACGCCTCCACGCTCACCCGCGCATGCGCGGGTGGTGCTTGCAGATGATGACACAGCCTCGCGGTCGGCCACCAATCGCTCCCTACGGTACCGGGCTTTCACCGGCTGGGGCAAAGATGTTTCCCGGCGCGCAACGCGTTGCGTTCTCAGGCGTTAGAGGGGTGAAGGGTCCCGTTCGGGCCCCTCGGCCCACCGGCCGCGCCTGTCGGCGCGTACGCCCGCCCCCGGTCGTCCGGCGGCCGCACACCCGTCGCCCCTGGAGTTTCCGCATGCTGCTCCGCAGACTCGCCCTCACCGCCGTCGCACTGGCCCCGGCCCTGCTCGCCGCCCCCGCGGTCTCGGCCGCACCCCTCCCCCTGCCCCAGCTGGAGAACGGCGGCGACCACCTCACGGTGGCCGTCAGCGAGGCCGGCCGGCTCGACGGCCGCTACGAGCTCTACTGCCACCCCGACGGCGGCACACACCACCGCCCCAAGGAGGCGTGCGCCCAGCTCGACAAGCAGGCGCGCTGGGGCAAGGACCTCTTCGCGCCCGTGGCCAAGAACCAGGTGTGCACGGACATCTACGGCGGTCCGCAGCGGGCCCACATCTCCGGGCGCTGGGCGGGCAAGCCGGTCGATGCCGACTTCAACCGGACGAACGGGTGCGAAATGGAGCGGTGGAACAAGTTCTCCGAGCTCCTCGGCAACCCGGAAGTCTCCGACGAGGACTGACACAAGAGGCATGTCCGGCCTGCGGCGGGACGCCCCGCAACGGCCCGGGGAGGACCGGACGACGGCCGGTCCGCACACCCCGCCGCACGCGTCATCCGCCGTCGCGCCCGCCTCCACAGCCCGTAGACTTCCCTCCAGTGACACGCCAGGAGGGCGCCGGAGAAGGCGCTGCCCGTCCGGCGAAGTCTGCAAGGTTGCGGTATCCAGGGAGGAAGCGTCGTCGTGAGCAGCAGGCCATCCCGAGGCGCTGCTCGCCTCGCAGCCATACTCGACGCCCTCCCCGACGCCTTGTTGCTCGTCAACTGCAACGGCACGGTCGTCAACGCCAACCACATAGCGCTGGAGACCTTCGAGGTCCCCGGCACCGGTCTCGTGGGGCGCGGACTGCTCTCCCTGCTGCCGGACTTCGACTCCCGGCGCATCCCCGGTTCGATGCGGCTGCCCGACAGCGACGACGGCCGCACCAAGCCGACGCGGATGGTCGCGCGGCGCACGGACGGTTCGCAGTTCCCCGTCGAGGTGACCAGCGCCAATCTGGAGGACGGCCGCACCCCGTACGCCGACCACTCCTCCTATACGGGTGACGAGCTGCTGATGCTCGTCGTCCGCGACCTCACCGGGACCCTCGACACCGAGGCCGAACTCGCCCGCCAGCAGCGCCAGACGGAGATGATCCTGCGCGCGGCGGCCGAGGGCGTCGTCGGTGTGGACACCGAGGGCAGGGTCGTCCTCGTCAACCCCTCCGCCGCGCAGATCCTCGGCTACCGCGCCAGCGACCTCGGCGGCCAGGAGCTGCACCCGCTCATCCACCACTCCCGCGGGGACGGCACGCCCTTCCCGTACGAGGAGTCCCCGATCGCGGACACCCTGCGCTCCGGGCGCAAGCACCGGGTGCGCGGACAGGTGCTGTGGGCGAAGGACGGGCGCGCGGTGCCCGTCGACCTGACGACCGCGCCCGTGCGCGACGGCGACCAGCTCGTCGGCGCGGTGATGACCTTCACCGACCGCCGGCCGTACGACACGCTGGCCGCCCGCCACGCCCAGCTGCTGGCCGTCCTGGACTCCTCGCTGCGGGGCCCGCTGGAGCAACTGCGTGCCGAGCTCGGCACGCTGGCCGACGACCCGGCCGGACAGCTGTGGCCCGAGGCGAATCAGATCCTCCATCACCTTTCGGCCGGATACGCCCGGATGTCGACTCTTGTCGACAATGTCCTGGCCTATCAGCAGCTGGACGCGGGCGAGACCAAGCTGGTCAGGAAGACCGTCCCGCTGGACGAGGTCGTGGCGGCCGGTGTCGAGGGCGCGGTCGAGCTGATCGGTCCGGGCCGCGCGCAGTTCGCGGTGCACGCGCCCGCGATCGAGGCGGAGATCGACGCGGAGCGGTTCGCCCAGGCGCTGGCGCACCTGATCGCGGACGTGGCCGGTGTCGACGCGACGGGGAACGCGGCGGTCTCGCCCCGGTCCTCCGGCGATTCGACGATCGTCGTGGCGGCGGCACAGCGCGGGGAGGTCGTACGCATCGAGGTGCGCGGCCCCTTCGCGGGCGGCGACCCGGTGCACGGGCCGATCGTGCGGGGCATCGTCCGGAGCCACGGCGGTGTGCTCCAGACCCATGACATGCCGGGTGCGGGCGGCAACGCCTACGTCCTGGAGGTGCCGGTCTCGGCCGCGAACGGGCCGGTGACCGGCACGCCCGAGCGGCCCGTCACGGACGCGATGAACGCCACGACGGTCATGCCGGTGCCCGCGCAGCGGGCCCGGGGCACGGCCGAGCGGCCCGACGAACCCCAGCCGACGGGCCGCCGCCGGGCGCGCCCCCGCGCGGACGAGGAGTCGGCGGCGACGGACGGTGCCGGGCTCGCACCGACCGGGCGGCGCGCCCGGCGGGAGCCGCGGCCCGCGGAGTCCGAAGCGCCGCGCACGGCGTTCGCGCTGCCGCCCGCCGAGGCGGACCGCACGCCCGAGTCCACGGCCCCGACGGGCCGCCGCGCGCGCCGCGCCACCGCGGAGGCCCCGGAGCGCCCGATCCCGGGCCAGGCCAACGCGGAACCGGACGCCCCGCGCACGGCGTTCGCACTGCCGCCGGCTCCGCCGACGCCGGAGGAGAAGGGCGCGGCCGGGACGGGGGCCGTCCCGGCACAGGGCGGTACGCCTTCCGCGCCTGACGGCGCGGGCCGGCCCGACCGCTCCTCGGCACCGGACGGCGCGGTCGGCGCGGTCGGCACGGTCGGCACCCCGCAACGTCCCGCCGCGCCGGGCGGACCGGTCCCGTTCCCCGTGCAGGGCGGTACGCGGGGCGGCGGCACGGCGCCGCACGACGCCGCGGGCGGCACGGCAGCGTTCCTCAGCGACCCCGACCAGCGGCCCGCAGCGGGCGGCGCGAACCGACCGGGCAACGCGCCCGAAGGCACCGCGAACCCGGCCCGGCCGGGCGCCTGGCCCGCGCAGGGCGACGCAGCGGGCAACCCGAACGCAGGTGGCACCGCTGCCTTCCTCGGCGACCCCGGCCAAGGGCCCGCCGCGGGCGGCGCGAACCGGCCGGGCTCCGCGCCCGACGCGAACGCGGCACAGCCGGGCGCCTGGCCCGCACAGGGCGACGCCGTCGGCGGCCCGGACGCGGGTGCTCCCACGGCAGGCGGCGCGAGCCGACCCGGCAACGCGCCCGACGCGAACCCGGCCCGACCGGGCGGCTGGCCCGCGCAGGGCGACGCAGCGGGCAACCCGAACGCAGGCGCTCCCACAACCGGCAGCGCGAACCGACCCGGCAACGCACCCGACGCGAACCCGGCAGGCGCCCCGGCCCGGCCGGGTGACGGCACGGCGCCGTACGCCCCTGCGGGCGGCACCGCCGCGTTCCTCGGCGACCCGAACCACGGGCCCGCAGCGGACGGCGACCCGAACCCGGCCCCGCCCGGCGGCTGGCCCGCACAGGGCAACCCTGCGGGCAACCCGAACACGGGCGGTCCCACAGCAGGCGCGAGCCAGCCGGGCTCCGCGCCCGGAGGCAACGCGGCCCCGGCAGGCGCCCCGGCCCGGCCGGGCGGAAACCCGGCTCCCGGCCTGCCCGGCGCCTGGCCCGCACCCGGCAACGCACCCACGGCGGGCGCCCCGCACCAGAACCAGGCCGGACAGCCGGGGACCACCCCCGCCCCGGGCGGCGCGCAGCGCGGACCCGCACCGCAGAACGCAGCGGGCGGCACGGCGGCGTTCCTCGGCGACCCCGAACAGGGGCCTGCCGCAGGCAACGCGAGCCAGCCGGGCAACGCGCCCGATGCGAACGCGAACCCTCCGGGCGGCTGGCCCGCACAAGGCGACGCCACGGGCAACCCGAACGCAGGCGGCGCAGGCCACCCCCGACCGGGCAGCGCACCCGACGCGGGGGCAAACCCGGCAGCCACCCCCGCTCCGCCCGGCGCCTGGCCCGCACAGGGCGACACCGCAGGTGGCACCGCTGCCTTCCTCGGCAACCCCGGCCAAGGGACCGCCGCAGGCGGCGCGAACCGACCGGGCAACGGGCCCGACGCAAACCCGAACCCGGCCCCGCCCGCCAACTGGCCCGCGCCCGGCGGCGCCGCAGGCAACCCGAACGCCGGTGGCACCGCTGCCTTCCTCGGCAACCCCGAACAGGGGCCTGCCGCAAGCGGCGCGAACCAGCCGGGCAACGCACCCAACGCGAACGCAAACCCGGCAGCCACCCCCGCCCCGCCCGGCGCCTGGCCCGCACAGGGCGACACCGCAGGCGGCACCGCCGCCTTCCTCGGCAACCCCGGCCAAGGGACCGCCGCAGGCGGCGCGAACCGACCGGGCTCCGCGCCCGACGCGAACCCGAACCCGGCCCTGCCCGCCGGTTGGCCCGCGCAAGGCGACACCACGGGCAACCCGAGCACCGGCGGCACCGCCGCCTTCCCCGGCAACCCCGGCCAGGGACCCGGCGCAAGCGGCGCGAACCGACCGGGCAACGCGCCCGACGCGAACGCAAACCCGGCAGCCACCCCCGCCCCGCCCGGCGGCTGGCCCGCACAGGGCGGCACCGCAGGCAACCCGAACACCGGCGGCACCGCCGCCTTCCTGGGACCCGACGCGGATCGGCATCAGGCGGCCGACAGTGCTGGCACCCAGCAGAACCACCCCACCCGTGGCACCGCGCGACCCGACGGAAACCCCGCCCCCGCACAGGGCATGCCGGGCAACTGGCCCGCCCCGGGCGACGGCGGCGGCTCGCAGAGTCGGCCCGCGCGGGGGGCGACGCGCACTCAGGTCCGGCAGGCCGACGCCCCCGGCACCTGGCCCGCACCGGGCGACGGCGCGGCACCGTACGACGCCGACGGCGGCCCGGACGCGGGCGGTACGGCGGCGTTCCTCGGCGACCCGAGCCACGGGCCCGCGCCCGACGGCGGACGGCGCCCGGGACCCGGCAACGCCAACCCCGCGTCCACACCCGCCCCGCCCGCCAACTGGCCCGCGCCCGGCGGCGCCGCAGGCAACCCGAACACCGGTGGAACCGCCGCCTTCCTCGCCGACCCCGACCAGGGGTCCCACGCGAGCGGCGCGAACCGCCCCGGCTCCGTACCCGACGGCGCGGACGGTCCGCAGAACCACCCCGCCCGAAGCACCGCACGACCGGACGGCAGCCCGAACCCGGCCCCCGCCCCGGACGCAAGCGCCCCCGCCGCGCCCGGCGGCACAGGCACCGGCACAGGCACCAGCACCAGCACCAGCACCAGCACCAGCACCAGCACCAGCACCCCGAAGCCGACGCCCGCCGCAGGCGACCCCGGCACGCCGTACGGTTCCGCGCACCCCCAGGACGCCGACGGCGAAGCCGAACCGCACCCCGAAGCCCACCCCGAAGCCGATCCCACGCTTCCCACCGGTCGCCGTCGCGCCCGGAGGGCCCTCGCCGAGGAGCCCGGGGCCGCGCCGAAGGCGGACGCCAAGCCCATCAGCGTCCGCATGCTCGGCCAGGGCTCCGAGACGCCCCCGGGCGGCACGCCCGTCGGTTCCGGCAGGCGCCGCAAGCTGGGCAACCCGTCCGAGGAGGAGCGTCAGACGCCCACCCCCTCGGCCGCGACCGCCCGCCCGCAGACCCCCGGCGCCCCGCAGGGCCGGACGTTCGCCATAGGAGCCCCGGACGACGGTACGGAGGGACCCGAGCCGCTCGACGGCCCCGACAGCGCCGTCGAGGTCGTCAACACCCCCCGCCCGCCGATGGACGACGAGCTCCCCCCGGAGCCCCTCGACAACCCCCGCCGGCTGCTCGTCTGGCCCGCCCCCGACGACTCCACCCGCACCGCCCTCACCGAGCGCGGCTACCGCCCCGTGATCGTCCACTCCCGCGAGGAGGTCGACGCGCAGATCGCCGCCTACCCGGCCGCCCTCTTCGTCGACCCCCTCACCGGCCCGATCACCCGCACCGCCCTCCAGTCCCTGCGCGAGGCCGCCATCGCGGCCGAGGTCCCGGTGCTGGTCACGGCCGGTCTGGGCCAGGCCGCGAAGGAAGCGGCGTACGGCGCCGACCCCGCCGTACTCCTCAAGGCCCTCGCCCCCCGCGACAGCGAGATGCACCCCTCGCGCGTCCTCCTCATCGAGGAGCACAAGGCCATCGCCGAGGCCCTGACGGCCACCCTGGAGCGGCGCGGCATGCAGGTCGCCCGCGCGACCGGCGACGCCGACGCGGTGACCCTCGCCGCCGAACTCCGCCCCAACCTCATCGTCATGGACCTCATGCAGGTGCGCCGCCGCCGCGCCGGCATCGTCGACTGGCTGCGCGGCCACGGCCTCCTCAGCCGTACGCCGCTCGTCGTCTACACCTCCCCCAGCACCGACCCCACGCAACTCGCGCTGCTGGCCGCCGGGGAGACCGTCCTCTTCCTCGCGGAACGGTCCACCAGTGCGGAGGTCCAGGGCCGGATCGTCGATCTGCTCTCGAAGTTGGGCTGAGCGGGCCGCGCACCCGTGCGGGCGAATTTTTTCTTGTACAGGGCCGCCGAAGCTCTGGCCAGGTCTAGCCTGCGCGGTGACCATAAGGGTGCGTAGCGTGAGGTGAGCCCCAATGCTGATGCGTGGCATTGCCAATCCGCCGGTGTCGTGGCGGTACTGCGGCGATCAACTCAAGTCATGGCGAGCGATCACGGGAGTCAGTCGCGAGGATCTGGCCATGGAGTCCAACTACGGTGTAGAGACCATCAAATCGATGGAACAGGGCCGCAGGAAGCCGACGCGACGAGTTCTCGAAGTCGCGGACCAGATGTGCGGGGCGCAGGGGCTGCTGCTGGCAGCGTGCCCGTACCTCCAGCCGGAGCCGGTGGTGCCTCGGGTGTCGGAGTTCATCGCAGCGGAAGCCGAAGCGATTGCCGTGCACTGCTTTGAGCTCGTGCTCATCCCAGGGCTCTTGCAGGCTGAGGACTACGCGCGGGCTCTGTTCTGGGGCACTTGTCCCCCCGTCGACGACGAGGCCATCGAGGAGCGGGTGAAGTCCCGGCTGGAACGCGGCGAGTTGTTGAATCAGCCGACGAAGCTGTTCAACTTCGTGATCTATGAAGCCGCTCTGCGCACAATGGCGGGCGGCCCGGAAGCGATGAGGAAGCAACTGCAGCATCTGCTGGACGCTGGACAGCGGCGAAACGTGTTCATCCAGGTTTTGCCACTCAGCGCAGGCGTCCACCCCGGCCTCAATGGCTCATTCGCCTTGCTGGAGAACACCGAGCACGAGCGAGTCGCGTACGCGGAAGGTCAGGAGGTCGCCGAACTGCACGGCGACGCAGAAAAAGTCAGCAACCTCGCAAACCGCTTCGCCATGCTTCGCATGGAGGCCCTCGGCACAGAGGAGTCCAGGCAGTTCATCAAGAAGTTGAAGGAGGAGCTTTGAGCAAGGAACTGACGTGGTTCAAGTCCAGCTACAGCAACCAGGACCAAGGAGGGAACTGCGTCGAAGTCGCGAGCCGCGAGCACACCATCCACGTCCGGGACTCGAAGCTAAGGAGAAGCCCCCAACTCTCCATACCCACCCACGCGTGGGCGGATTTCATAACCTACGCGCCGGCCGACGCTTGAGCTTCGGGGGACGGGGGTCGGGGTCCGAGCGACTTGTCCAAGGAACGGGTGGCAGGCTGAACCCACCCACCCTCCCAACTCCCGCGTACCACAACTCGTATGACTTTAGGTAGCCGAGTGGCGACGGTGCGCGCCGGGTGTGTAGCGTGCGCAGCAACAAACAACCCCCGCCGGTGCTACCAACACCGAACGGGGGTCTGACCACCAGAGATCTGACGAGGATCACCGTGGCTGTCGCCAACTTTAGTCCCCTCATGGCCCCCGCGGGCTACGGCAAGCGCTCCGCGCCCGAACAGAAGCCGCGCCGCAAGGGCGACTTCTCCCACCTGCCCGCCCGCGAGGCGTCGATCGCGACGTACATCGACCGCCTGCCCGAGGGCGCGGCGATCGACGTGAAGACGCTCGCCAAGGAGCTCGCGGCGTATGGCCAGCAGGCCGTACGTACGGCCCTCAACGCCCTGACCAGGGCGGGCCACCTGCTCCGCAGGCGGGAAACGGTCGGGACGCAGTGGGTCTTCCGTACGTACTTCTCGCGGACCGCGCGGGACGAGTCGTGGTGGAGGCGCTTCCTGCGGGGCGACGTCCCGGCGGAGGCGGAACCCACCCCTACGGAGGAAGCGCCGCCGCCCGCGTACACGATCCTGGCGAACGTGGGCGGCACGGACCCCCGCATGACGCTCTCGGCGAGGGAGTGCGCCCAACTGGCGCCCCTCGCAGAGGAATGGCTGGCGAGAGGCGCGACGGAGGCGGAGCTCGTACGGGCCCTGACGGCGGGCCTGCCGCCGGACGTCCATTGCGCGGGGGCGATGGCCCGTACCCGCCTGAAGTCGAAACTCCCCCCACACCGCACACCCGCCCCTCCCCCGACACCCCCAACCCCCCACCTCACGGAATGCGAGGGCTGCGGCGCTCCGGCCCGCCACCTCCCAGGAGGCCGCTGCCGCGCCTGCCGCGCCGACGGCCCGAACGAGGGCTGGCTGGCGGAGTCGTTCGACGAGGACTTCCACCGCCGGGTGGAGGCGGTCAGAGCGGGCATCGCGCCAAGGCCGTGAGCGACTGCCGCCGACCCCGGAGAACGTCACCGACCGGGTGACTCTCCGCCGAACCGGGCCTGAAGGGGATGCGGCGCGTGCGCGGTGGGTGCTAGCTTGGCGTAGAAGCGGCTGGGCGCCCGGCCGTGTAGAGGCCCCCGCCACGGACGGACTTTCCGCGACGAGGGCCCGCCGGAAATGACCGGCGGCTTGTGATCGTCAGTCCTCAGCGTCTATGAGGACTGCCGGTCACCGTCGGATCAGCCACCTCCCGAACTCGCGGATGACCGCGCAGACTCGTTCGGCAAGCGACTTCTTCCGGTGGCGTCCCATGGGCGCCCCCTCCCTGCGTTGCACCCTGTCCGGGGGTGCTCCGGAGGACGCCCGTGCCGGGCGCCCTGGGCGAGCGTCCGGAAGCGATATGCGTCCTCTTGGGAGGGGGCGCACGAGGTGCGCCGCGACAGACAATACCGGCTAAAAGCACGGGAGTTGCCCGATCGGCGGCCTATGCCAGAACCGGCCGCCATATCTTCCGGCCAGGCCAACCTCTGATCATTTCCGCCGCGATGACTGCC
>NZ_JBFBBD010000116.1:0-15292 GCF_040689515.1 Streptomyces sp. NPDC051173 | reverse complement strand
TCCTCAAACGCCGGACGGGCTGAATGTGCGGACCCGGCCGCAGAATCAAGGCCACGGTCCGCACCATTCAGCCCGTCCGGCGTTTGAGGACGCGGCCGCAGGGCGCCCCCGCCGCAGGCGGCGAACCGGCCCGCAGCCGGGGGTCTGGGGCACGCGCCCCAGTTCGGGAAGGGGCGGGGCTGGGGAAGGAAAAGAGTCACCCGTCGAGCTCAGCCATCCGATGCCCCGGATACCGCTCGCCCGCCGCCAAAGACGGCGTCACCACCGCACCGACCACATCCAGCTCACCCGCCGTCAGGCGAAGCCGTACCGCCGCCACATTCTCCCGCAGATGCCGAGATCTCCCCGTACCAGGAATCGGCACGACGTCGTCCCCCCGCGAAAGCACCCACGCCAGGGCGAGTTGGGCAGGAGTGACCCCGTGCCGGCGCGCGAGATCGCGCAACGGCGCCACCACACCCAGGTTGGCCGTGAAGTTCTCCCCCTGGAAGCGCGGGCTCGTGCGCCGGTAGTCGTCCTCGCCGAACGCGTCCGGCGAGGACAGCGTGCCCGTGAGAAAGCCGCGGCCGAGTGGGCTGTACGCGACGAAGCCGATGCCGAGTTCGCGCAGGGTGGCCAGGAGGCCGTCCTCCGCGTCGCGGGACCACAGGGAGTATTCGCTCTGGACGGCGGTCACAGGGTGGGTGGCGTGGGCGCGGCGGACGGTGGCGGCGGACGCCTCGGACAGGCCGATGTGGCCGACCTTCCCGGCGGCGACGAGTTCACCGAGCGCCCCGACGGTCTCCTCGATCGGCACGGCGGGGTCGACGCGGTGCAGGTAGTAGAGATCGATGCGGTCGACGCCGAGTCTGCGCAGCGAGGCGTCGCAGCACGCCCTGGCGTACTCCGGACTGCCGTCGATGCCGAGCCAGGTGTTGCCGGGGCCACGCCGCAGCCCGAACTTGGTGGCGACGGTGACCTCTTCGCGGAGCCCGGTGACGGCCTTGCCGAGGAGTTCCTCGCCGGTGTGCGGGCCGTAGACGTCGGCCGTGTCGAGGAGGGTCACGCCGAGGCCGACGGCCTCGCGGACGGTGCGGACGGCGGCGTCGGGGTCGGCGGCGCCGTAGAAGTCGGTCATGCCCATGCACCCGAGGCCCAGCGCGGAGACCTCCAGGGTGCCGAGGCGGCGGGTCGGCAGCGGCTGCGTCATGAGGCCGCGCTCACCTCCTCCAGCACCTTGGCGAGGGTCTCCATGGCCTGGTCGACCTGGGCGAGCGTGGTGCTGGCCGGGGGCACGAAGCGCAGGACGCTGCCGCCGCGGCGCACGCTGAAGATGAGTCCGGCCTCGAAGCACCGGCGGCCGATCTCGTTGCCCGCCTCGAAGGCGGGTTCCTTGGTGTCGCGGTCCTCGACGAGTTCGACGCCGACGAGCATGCCGCGCCCGCGCAGGTCGCCGATGATCTCGTACCGCTCCATGAGCGCGGTCAGGTGCTCGCGCAGGCGGGTGCCCAGCGCGCGGGCCTTGGCGGGGACGTCCTCCTCGACGACGATGTCGATGCTCGCGGACCCGGCCGCGCACAGCAGGGGGTCGTTGCTGTGCGAGCGGGTGACGGTCAGTCCGGCCCCGACGACCTTGTCCTCGATCGCGTCGGTCGTGGTGACCGAGCTGATGCCGACGCCGCCGCCGAGGTGTTTGGCGAGGGTGACGATGTCGGGCACGATCTCCTCGTCGGTGAAGCCGAACATCGTGCCGAGCTTGCCCAGGCCCGTCTGCTCGTCGTCGACGACCAGCAGCATGCCGCGTTCGTGGCACAGCTCCCGCAGCCGCGCCAGCCAGCCCTTCGGCGGATCGATGACGCCGCCCGCGCTGAAGAGGGGTTCGGTGATGACGGCGGCCGGCTGGTCGGTGGCCTGGGCGTCGACGAGCTCGAAGCTCGCGTCCAGGCAGGCGAAGCCGCAGGAGGGGAAGGATTTGGCGAGCGGGCAGCGGTAGCAGTACGGGGCGAGGAGGGCGTACGAGTCGCCGGAGAGCGGGCCGTGGCCGCGCCGCCAGCCCGCGAAGGTGACCGACCGGGCGCTCGCGGACAGGCCGTGGTAGCTCACGTGCGGGCTGAAGACCTCGCGGCCGCCGGTGTAGATCCGGGCGAGCAGCAGGGCCAGCTCGTTGGCGTCGGCGCCGGACTCGCCGAACAGGCTGCGGGTGAGCGGGTCGGGCAGCAACTCACCGAGTTTCGCCGCGAGTTCGATCTCCTTGACGTTGAAGTGGCTGCTGTGGGCGTGCAGCATCGTCTCGCACGCCTCCTGGACGGCGGCGAGGATGCGCGGGTGGTTGTGGCCCAGCGCGGCGCACATCTGGCCGGAGTTGAAGTCGAGGTAGTCGTTGCCGTGCAGATCGGTGACGACGGAGCCGCGCGCGGACGCGAACACGGGCCCGGAGAACGCGCTCGTGTCGATACGGCCGCGGAAGCTGTACCGCTGAGCGGTGTCCAGCAGTTCGCGTTCGCGCAGGCCGGGGTCGGCCGCGCCCGCGGGCCGGCCGGAGTGCTCAACTGTGGTCATCACGATCTCCCTGTTCCGTCTGTTCCGTGGGGCCTGGTTCTGCGGGGCCTGGTTCTGCGGGATCCGGTTCTGCGGGATCCGCCGTGCCGAGGGCGGTCCCGCACACCGCCGCCAGTTCGGACACGTGGGTGGAGAACAGCGTCCAGTGGTCGCCCGGCACCTCGACGGCGCGGAACCGGCCGCCGGCGGCGTAGGGACCCCACCCGTAGTCCTCCGGGCCGGTGCCGCCCGCGCCGTGGGTTCCTTCGCGGGTGTGGACGAGCGTCATGTCACCGGCGTACGCCGGGGGTTCGTAGCCCGACATCGCGCCGGCGTTCTCCAGATAGACGGCGGCGAAGCGGCGCACCTGCCGCGGGGTGAGGCCGGAGCGCTCGCCGCCGGCGCGGCGGCAGATCTCGGCGGCCGCGGCGTCCACCTCCGCGTAGGGCGCGGTGACCGGCGGGTCCTGGCCCAGCGCGCGGGAGACGAACTCCACGGCCCGGGCGCGGATCGCCGGCATGTCGGGCGGGCGCAGGTCGCAGTCCAGGAGCAGCACATGGCCCACCCGTTCGCCCTGGGCGGTGAGGGTGGCCGCCATCTCCAGTGCCACGGCCCCGCCCATGGAGTAGCCGCCGAGGAGGTACGGGCCGTGCGGCTGGACGTGGCGCATGTGGCGGATGTAGCGGGCGGCCATGGCGGGGACGGTGCGGTCGGCGCGGGCCGCGTCGCTGCGGCCGACGGACTCGAAGCCGTACACGCGGACGCGGTGTTCGAGGCGGCGGGCGAGCTGTCCGAGCACCAGCACGTGGCCGCCCATGCCGTGCACGCAGAACAGCGCGGGGCGCCGGCTGCCGGGCGGTGCGAAGCGGACCAGGGTGCGTTCGGCGGCGTCCTCGGGGGTGCTGGTGGCGATCCAGTGGGCCATGCGGCGCACGGTCGCGAACTCGGCGGCGCCGCGCCGGGGCAGCCGCACCCGCAGGTCGCTCTCGACGGTGGCGACGAGTTCGGCGGCGAGCAGGGAGTCGCCGCCGAGGTCGAAGAAGTTGTCGTCCATGCCGACCGGGGTCCCCAGGACGCGCGTCCAGACGTCGCCGAGGGTCTTCTCCAGGCCGGTGCGCGGCTGCCCGGCGGGGTGCTCCCCCGCGGTGGCGGTCATCCGCGGACCGCCCCGACCGGGGCGGGGACGCGGGCGATCTCGTCGAGCCCGCCGTGCAGATAGGCGTCCCTGGCCGTACCGCGGCGGATCTTGCCCGCGCTGGTCTTGGGCACGGTGCGGCGCCGGATCAGGACGAGTTCGGACAGGCGCAGGCCGCACGCGCGCACGACGGCCCGGCAGGCGGCGGCACCGACGGCGGTGGCGCCGTCGGGTGTGCCGTCGTACTCGGCGACCGCGACCAGCCGGTTGCCGCCGTCCGCACTCCCGCTGTCGAAGGCGGTGTCGAAGGCTGCGACGCAGCCGGGCCGCAGCCGGGGGTCGGCCGACCAGACGGCTTCCTCTATGTCCTGGGGGTAGTGGTTGCGGCCGTGGACGATGATGACGTCCTTGATGCGCCCGGTGACATAGAGCTCGCCGTCGCGCAGCAGGCCGAGGTCGCCGGTGCGGAGGTACGGGCCGGTGCCCGGCGCGTCGGCCGGGCGGGCGGCGAAGGTGGCGGCGGTGGCGTCCGGGCGCTGCCAGTACCCGGCCGCCACCCCGGGGCCGTGCACCCAGATCTCGCCCTCGGCGCCGTCCGGGCGGGTGCGCAGGGTGGCGGGGTCGACGACGCGCACCTCGGTTTCGGCGACGGCACGGCCGACCCCGACGACGGGTGAACCGGTGTGCGCGGGCAGGCGCGTGACGCGGGCCCGGGTGCCGGGGTCGGGTCCGGACACCATGAGGGTGGCCTCGGCCAGCCCGTATCCCGGGGCGATCCGCTCGGCGGAGAAGCCCGCGCGGGCGAAGCGCTGGGCGAAGCGCTCGATGGTCGCGCGGCGCACCGGCTCGGCGCCGTTGACGGCGAGCCGCCAGGCGGACAGGTCCAGGGCGGCGGCCCGTTCGGGGGTGGCCTTGCGGACGCACAGGTCGTACGCGAAGTTGGGCGCGGCGCTGAAGGTGCCGCCGAAGCGGGTGAGGTTCTCCAGCCAGCTCAGCGGGTCGACCATGAACTCGAACGGCGAGGAGAGGACGGCGTCAGTGCCCGAGCAGAGGGGCAGCAGGATGCCGAGGATCAGGCCCATGTCGTGGTAGGGCGGCAGCCATGACACGAGGCGGTCGTCGGGGGTGAGGCGGAAGCGGTCGGCCATCGCGGCCATGTTGGCGAGCAGTCCGGCGTGGGTGACGACGACGCCGCGCGGGTCGCCGGTGGAGCCGGAGGTGTACTGGAGGAACGCGATGTCACCGGCCGCGGCCGGGCGGTCGGGCGTGGTCGCGGCACTGTCGTCGACGGTGTCGGTGGCGAGGCCGGGGAGGTCGCGCAGACCGGGGGCGCTCCGGTGGTCGGCGAGGTGCGCGGTGTCGGTCGCGAAGAGCGCGGGCCGCGCGTCGCGGAGGATCGCGGCCACGCGGGCGGCGCCCGCGGGGGTGTCCGGCGGGTTCGCGGGCACGGCCACGACGCCCGCGTACAGGCAGGCGAGGAACGCCGCGACGTACTCGGGCCCGTGCGGGTGGAGCAGCAGGACGCGGTCGCCGGGCCGCGCCCGGGAGCGCAGGCCGGCGGCGAGGGCGCGGGCGCGGGTGTCGAGCGCGGCGCGGGTCACCGCGAGGGTGTTGCCGGGGGCGTCCGGGTCGCGGGAGTCGAGGACGAAACGGAAGGCGAGTGCTTCGGGGGTCCGCCGCGCCCGGTCGCGCAGCAGCGTGTCCAGCCCGGTGGCCTGCGGCCGGGGCATCGAGCCGATCGACATGTCGTGTGCAGTCCGTTCTGTGCGCGCTGGGTGCGGCGGGATGGAGCGAAACAGAGCGAAATCAGAGCAGAAATAGGGGGCGTCACGGTCGTGCGGGCCGGGGCCGCGTCTCGGGGGCGAGCCCGGCGAGCGCCGCGTCGAGGACACCGGTCCCGGCTCTGAGTACAGCGTCGCGCCAACCGGGGTCGTCCGGGTAGAACGCCGCGCTCATCCGCCGCCCGATGCTCTCGGCGAGGGCGGGCCGGCGGTCGGGGTGCAGCCACAGCCAGTTGTCGGCCCGCAGCGCGGTGAGCACTTCGAGGCCTGCGGTCGTGCCCATCTCCAGGGTGATCGCGGTGAGCGTCGGGCCGTCGCCGAGGACGTCGGCGACCAGTCCGGCGGTGTTGCCGGTGATGGGGGTGGAGCTGGAGGTGCCGTCCTCGGAGACGGTGAGCGCGGGGCCGTACCAGGCGCGGGCGCGGTCCAGGGCGCCCGCGTCGCGGCCGCCGCGGAAGATCGGCTCGGCCTGGGCCCGGGCGCCGAGCCCGGTGTGCAGGTCGACGTAGGCGACGGCCTCGGCACCGGCCGTGTACGCGGTGACGACGTCGCGCAGCACCCGGTGCGACCAGGTGGGGGCGGTGCCGCCGTAGAAGAGTCCGTCGGGGTGGGTCCACTGGCCCTGGGTGACGGTCCGCTGGAGCGCGCGGGTGCCGTGGGCGGCGGCGAACGCGCCGAGCGCGGCGTCGCCTTGGTGGTGGGCGGGGCCCTCCCAGTCGTCGGGGACGAGGGCCGCGTGCAGGGCGCCGTAGTGCGCGTTGGCCGGGGGCCGGGTGTGGTCGACGAAGTTGCGGTTGAGGTCGGTGTTGTCCTCGTCGACGCGGCGGCGGTGGGCGAAGCCGAAGGGGTTGAGGGCGTGCACGGCGACGAAGGCGACGTCGCGGACGCCGTAGGGGTAGCCGTCGGCGACGAGTGCGGACTGGAGGGCGGAGCCCGCGTACCCCTCGATGCCGTGGGTGCCGCTGACGCACAGGACGACGCGGCGCGCGCCGGGCGGCCCGAAGCGGGCGACGTCGGTGCACAGGGGTTCGCCGCCGGGGCCGGTGGCGCGGTCGTTGCGGTACGAGCGCGGGGTGGTGCCGCGGGCCCTCGCGCGGGCGAGGAAGGCGCGGCGGGCCGCCGCGTAGGTCTCGCTGAAGTGCCGGGCCGGGTGGTGGGTCATCGGACCGCTCCCCGGGCCGTCGCCGCGCTCGCGTGGAAGGCGCGGAGCAGGGCGAGCGAGGCGGCGCGGCTTCCCGCGTCGAACACGCACAGGACGCGGTCGCCGGGGCGGGCGGTGCGGGCGAAGTACGCGTTGACGGTGGCGTCCCGGCACAGGGGCCGCTCTGGGTAGAGGTCGGCGGGGACCCCGATACCCGAGATCACCCCGGTCCCGGGGTCGAAGGGGTGGCCGGGCGAGAGCAGGGCGGCGACGGTCTCGGCGCGTGCCATGCGCGCGGCGTCCTGGGGCGCGCCCGAGCAGTCGGGGTAGAGCGAGGTGCCGGGGATCCGGGTGAAGGCCCGCATGCCGCAGAGGACGACGGGGTTGTACGTCTTGAGGGCGATCAGGCGCGGCAGGTCCTCGGCGGTGCGGCCCAGCGCGTCGAAGTGGGCGCCCCAGCTGGAGCGGAGGACGGCGGTGTGCCGGAGCCCTTCGGCGACGAACTGGGTGGTGACGTGGAGCAGTTCGGCCCCGTCGGGGAGGCGGTCGGTGCGGGAGGCCAGGGCGCCGACGGCGGCGCCGGTCGTGGGGTCGACGGCCACGGTGACCAGTCCGGCGGAGCGGAACATGTCGCGGCGGAGCGCGAAGAGCTCCCGCATCCGCAGGGCGGGCAGGGCGGCGGTGAGGCCGTCGACGAGCCACTCCTCGCGCTGTGCGGTCAGCTCCCCCGGTGGCCTGAGGTGTATCAGCTCCGCGTCCGTGCGGTCCCCCGTGACCGTCATCGTCCCTCCCCCGTGCTCGCGCGCGTCCTTGTCGGGTCCGCCGGGCCCCGGCCGTCTCATGCCTCGACGGGGGCGGGCAGGTCCAGGCGCCGCGAGGGGTCGACGGTGAGGCGGTAGAGCTCCAGGAAGTACAGCTGCCAGAGCTGGTAGACGTCCTTCAGGTGGGCGAGCGTGCGCCGCTCGTCGTCGGGGGTGCGGACGAGGCCGGCGAGGACGTCCCAGACGAAGTCGTCGTGGTCGTCGTCCAGGTCGGTGCCCACGTGGGCGCGCTGCCCCTTGGTCTTGTCGCGGCCGAGGGTCTTCTCCAGGTTGTCCAGCCAGGAGGGCTGCGTGCGGGTGGTGGTGTACTCCACGAAGTAGACGCTGGCGACCAGCGCGAGCGGGCTGTCCTCGTACTCCAGGCCGTACTGGAGGTAGCCGGTCAGCAGCTTGGTCGAGAGCAGGGGCTCGGTGGCGTAGATCTCCTCCTTGGTGACGCCGACCTTGGCGAGGTCCGCCGCGAAGAGGGCGTCGTGCAGCATCTCGTCCTCGGTGTAGTGCGCCCACTTCTTCGCCGTGGCCGGGTCGGTCTTGGTCCAGTGGCGCAGGGCGAGGGCGTCGACGGTGCGCTTGCGGCGCAGCCGGAGGATGGTCTCGATGTTGTGGCGCTTGTAGTAGGCGAGGTCGATCTCCTTCGACTCCAGCTGGTGGCGGGCGAAGGGGATGGTCTCGTAGAAGTCCTTGATGCACAGATCGAGGTAGGCGTCCACCCGGGTCCGGAACTGTGCGTTCTTCGTCGTCATCGCCGGTCCTCTCGTTGTCCGTTTCACCGATGCCTGACTGACCGTCAATGACAGCCGCACCCCGCCGAGTTCGTCCTTCTGATGCGGCGCCGGGAGGCGCCGGTGCCCAGCAGGACCTGATCGGTGCCGTCCACGACGGCGGATCCGGGGCACAGGAAGGTGAGCGCGAAGCGGGTGAAGGGGGTCAGCCCCAGGCCGAGGTGCACCACGCCGTTCGTCGCCCCGTAGACCTCGTTGAGCCCGCAGTTGGCGGGGACGGTGTCCATCTCGGTGTGGATGCCGAAGCCGAGTTCCCACACCGGGCGGTAGCGCTCGTCGGTGTCCAGGAGCGTCTGGAGCGCCTTCGCCGCGGCCGCGGCGGCGGGGTGGCCGGTCCCCGGGCGGCAGGCGGTGACGGCCCCGGCGGTCACGGTGATCACGACGGGGTGCCGGTGCAGGGGCAGCAGCTGCCGGAAGAGGGCGTCCTGGGCCGCGTCGAGGGCCCGGTCGTAGCCCGCGTGCACGATGGGCCAGCCGCGCAGGGTGAGTTCGCCGTCGAGGGCGAGGCGGCGGTCCGCGTCGAAGCCGGTGATGGGCATGGGCAGCACGCTGATCTCGCCGCTGGGGGCGATCTGCTGCTCGCCCGGCGCGAGGACGCCGGCCTGGAGGTTGATCTCCAGCTCCGGGTCGTCGAGGCCGAGGGCGCAGGTGGTGCCCTGGGCTCCGTCGACGATGCGCAGGGTGTCCGCCCGCTCCAGGCCCGCGAAGAACCGGTCGGCGCGGGCCGCCTGGGCCTCGGGGTCGGTGCGCTCCAGCACGGACAGGAAGTAGCGCAGGTGGCCCGGCTCCACGGGCGTCGATCCGCACGGCATCACGGCGATGCGGCGGTCGCCGACGGCGGCCGGGCCGGGTGAGGTGACGAACGCGCCGGGACGGACGACGAGCACGTCGGCGGCCTCGGGGATCCGGGTCGCGAGGAGGTCCTGGAGCGTGTCCGCCGGGCGGGCGACGACGACCAGGGACCCGTCGTGGCCGCGCGTCTCCTCGATGACGAGGTCACCGGCCAGCGCCTCGTCGGTGACCAGGCAGAAGGCACCTTTGGGGGCGGTGAACTGCCGGTACGCCGCGGGGCGTACGACCAGTGGGGACTCCATGGCTCCTCCTGGGGGTTCCTCCTGGGCCGGGCTCGGGGACGTGCCGAGCCGGGGTGCGGCGGGTGGGCCGGGCGTCAGCCGGCCCACCCGCCTCCTGACGCGGCGGGGACGGCCGCACCGGGCGCGCGCTCGGCCCGCCGCACGGCCGGGTCCGCCGGCCGGGCCGGGTCAGCCCAGAAGGGTGCCCAGGTAGTTGCTGTTCTTCTTGACCTTGATCTTCTTCTCGGTCTGCTGCACGGCGGATCCTCCTTCCGGACAACTCGGTGGCGTTCTCCCGTACGGGAGTTCATGGGGTGGCGGGGCCCGCGGAGCCCGCCGCGCCGGCGGCGACGCGGTCCTCGGTGTAGCCGCCGTCGACACCCAGGACACGGGTCCCGGTGTCGGTGTAGACGGTGGTGCCGGGGGCGATGATGTCGAGGTGGTACTGCGTGTACGGGGTGAGGCCGAGCCCCCAGTGCAGGCAGCCTTGCGTGCCGCCGTACACCTCGTTCATCGCGTGGTTGCCCGGGAGCAGGTCCAGGCTGGTGTTGAGGGCGTGGCCGATCTCCCAGACGATGCGGTAGCGCGAGTCGACGGCGAACATCGCCTCCAGCATGTCCACCGCGGGCCCCGCCGCCGGGGTGTCGGCCCGCAGGTCCGTGATGGCCCCGGCCTCGACGCGGGCGACCACCGCGGCCCCGGTCATCGCCGCGAGCCGGCCGTGCACGCGGGCCTGGTCGCGCCGGGTGTACGAGGGGGTGCCGTTGTGGAGGATCGGGTATCCGCTCAGGACGATCTCGCCCTCCAGCGGCAGCCGCATGTCCTCGTGGAACTCGGTGATCTCCACCGGCAGCACGCTGATCTCGCCGGAGGGCACGATCTGCTGCTCGCCCCAGTCCAGGGGGCCCGCCTGCTGGTTCCACTCCAGGCCGTCGTCGAGGTGGCGCAGGACGGCCCGGGTGCCGCGCCGGTCGTCGCGGTAGACGAGGTGCTCCGCGGCTTCGAGGTGGTCGAAGAACGTGTCGGAGAAGGTGCCCTGTTCGGCCGAGGAGGTGCGCTCCATCACCCGCAGGAAGTGCCGGACGGTCTCCAGCGAGGTGGGCGTGGAGTTGCAGGCCATCGCCATCAGCTTGCGCCGCGGCCCGAGGTCCTCGGGGCGGGGCGAGGCGAAGAACGCGTGCGGCGAGATCGCCAGCACATGTGCGGGCTCGGGGATCCGCTCGCGCAGGACGTCCTCGAACGTCTCACCCTCGCCCATCGGGACGGTCAGGTGGTCCTTGTACGCGCCGCTGCGCACGATCTCGATCCGCCCCGTCAGCTCCGGGTTCGTCACCAGGCAGAACACGGCTCCCTGCGGGGCGCCGAACTGCTGGAGCCGCTCGGGATCGACCATGATGACCGGGCTCATCGGTGACCTGCTTCCTGGCGGGTGCGCGCTGCACGACTACGGAAGTGCCGGTGCCTGCAACGTAGGCGCAGCCGGGTCTGCGGGGTGTCTACGGGGCGTCCACCGCGCGTACGCCGGGCCGGTGCGCGGCGCCGCGCCGTTGCCAACCACCCCCGGATCCGGGCATGTTCGGTGCGGGGATTCCCAGCGGTACGCGGTTCGAGGGGGCGCGCGTGGAGCGGACACGGCCGTCGCAGCAGGACACGGGAGTGCTGCGCGGTGCCGCGGCCGAGTGGGCGGCGCTCCCGGTCGCCGAGAGGCTGCGGCTGCTGACGGCGGCGCGGCCGCGGATCGTCGCCGTGGCGGACCGCTGGGTGACGTGGTCGTGCCGGGCCAAGGGCATCGCCCCGGGCTCACCGGCGGCCGGGGAGGAGTGGCTCACCGGCCCCTGTCCGCTGCTCCGCTACGTCGACGCGCTGGCGCGCACGCTCACGGCGGTCCGTGACGGGCGCGATCCGCTGCGGGGCGTCCGCTTCACCGCCCGGCCCGGTGGCCGCACGGCCGTCCGCGTCCTGCCGTTCGACGGTGCCGACCGGCTGCTGATGCACGGCTTCCGTGCCGAGGTGTGGCTGGCACCCGGGGTGGACGAGGCCCGGGCGCGCGCCGGTGCCGGGCACGGCGCGCGGCCGGAGGGCGGCGGGGTGTGCGTGGTCCTGGGCGCGGGCAACATCAACTCCATCGCTCCCCTCGACGTACTGCACCAGTTGTACGCCGCCGGGACGGTGGTCCTGCTCAAGCTCAATCCGGTCAACGACTACCTCGCGCCGCTGCTGCGGGAGGTCTTCGCGCCGTTCGTCGCGCGGGGGTTCGTACGGATCACGACGGGCGGCGCGGCGGCCGGGGCCGCGCTGGTGGGCGACCCCGCGGTCACGGCCGTGCACATCACCGGCAGCGCCGCCACACACGACGCGGTCGTCTTCGGCCCGGGGCCCGCGGGCGCCGCCCGCAAGGCCGCCGGGCGCCCCCTCCTCGACAAGCCCGTGACCAGCGAACTCGGCGGGGTCGGCGCCGCGGTCGTGCTGCCCGGCCCGTGGCGCCGGGCGGACCTGCGCCACCAGGCACGGCACCTCGCGGCGCAGAAGCTCAGCAACAACGGCTTCAACTGCGTGGCGACCCAGGTGGTGGTCCTGCCCGAACACTGGGAGCACCGTGCGGAGTTCCTCGACGAGCTGCGGTCCGCGCTGCGCACCGCCCCCGCCCGCGCCGCCTACTACCCGGGGGCGGCCGAACGCCAGGCGCGGGCCGTCGCGGGCCACGCGGACGTCGAGCTGCTGGACTCCGCCGAGGTGCCGCGCACGCTCCTGCCGGATCTCGCACCGGACGCCGGCGACCCGGCCTTCCGCACCGAGTTCTTCGCGCCCGTCCTCGCCGTCACGGCGCTCCCCGGCCGGACCCCGGCGGAATTCCTCGACCGCGCGGTGGAGTTCTGCGACACCGCGCTCGCGGGCACGCTCGGCGTGAACCTCGTCGCCCACCCCCGGACGCTGCGCGCCCTGGGCCCCCGCTTCGAGGAGGCCGTGGCGAGGCTGCGGTACGGCACGGTGGGCGTCAACTGCTGGACGGCGGTGGGCTACGCGCTGCCGCGCGCGGTGTGGGGCGCGTATCCCGGACACACACCCACCGACGTCGGCAGCGGCATCGGCGTGGTCCACAACGCGCTGCTGCTGCCGGGGGCGGAACGGACGCTGCTCACGGGGCCGTTCCGGCCGGCGCCGCGTTCCGTACTGAGCGGGGAGTGGGCGCTGTCGCCCGTCCCGCCGTGGTTCGTGCACAACCGGACGTCGGACGAGACGGGGAGGTTGCTGTTCGCGCATACGGCGTCGCCTTCGACGCGGAGGTTGGGGCGGGTGCTGTGGGCGGCGCTGCGGGGGTGACGGGGGCGCCTGCGGCGGGAGCGACCTTCGGTCGCGTCCTCAAACGCCGGACGGGCTGGATGTGCGGACCGTAGCCAGCACATTCAGCCCGTTGGGGGCACCTCCCAGCGGTAGCTGGGGGAGTTTGAGGACAACGCGGCGAAGCCGTGTTGCGGGGTCTGGGGCGGAGCCTGCGCTTTTCGAGCCGGTGAGTGGACATTCCGTACGACAGCGCCACGCTCGCCTGTGGGAACTCCTCCAGGATCAGCCCGCTCACCCGGTCGAAGCGCGAGCGGTGACCTGGCGCTATGGCGTCGATGTACTCCTGCACAGAGACCATGCGACCCAGCGTGGCCCTCCCGCGAACCCGTGCTGCGGTTCGGCCGGTCGCGCCGGACCGTCGCGGCTTCATGGCAGGGCACGGGCCTGCGGCGCCAGCGGCCTGCTCCCGATCGCAGGCGGCTGACCAGGGCAGATGGAGAACTGGGAGGGGAGTATCTAGGGTCAGCACGTGGCTTTCATCATGGTGTGCGAAGACGACACGGCGGTCCGCGGCGTCCTCAAGCGCGCCCTGGAACACGACGGCCACACCGTCTCCGTCGCCGCCACGGCCGGCAGCCTGCTGCGGCAGCTCGCACCGGCGCCCCATCTGGTCGTCCTGGATCTTGGGCTCCCGGACGCCGACGGCCGCGACGTCTGCCTGGCCCTCCGGGCGCACGGCGTCGACGCCCCGGTGTTGATGCTCACCGCCCTGGACGGCCTGCATCACAAGGTGGGCGGCTTCGAGGCCGGCGCCGACGACTACATGACCAAACCCTTCGACGTCCCGGAACTGCTGGTCCGCGTCCGAGCGCTGCTGCGCCGGGCCACCGTGGCGCCCGCACCGCGCGAGGTCGTCCTCGATCCGGCGAAGCACGTGGTGACCTACGACTCGGTGAGCCAGAGCCTGACCCCGACCGAGTTCCGGCTACTGGGCCGCCTGATCGCCTCGCAGGGCGACGCGGTACGCCGACACGCCCTCATCGCTGCCGGCTGGCCGCACGGAGCGCAGGTCAGCGACAACACCCTCGACTCCTTCGTGCGCCGGCTGCGGACCAAGCTCGGTCCGCTGGGTGTGGCCGAGCGTCTGGCGACCGTCCGCGGGGTGGGCTACCGATGGCACTGACGCGATTCCGCAGGAGGGTCGTCGCACTCGCGGTGCTGATCGCCACCGTCGTGGTCGCGATCCTGGTCGTGGTCTCGCATGTGCTGCTGAGCCGGGTGACGGACACCGACGCGCTCAACCTGGCGCGTACCCGCGCTGAGGCGGTCGCGGCGAACGTCACCGCGGTGGGCGGCCGCGTCGTGCTGACGGAGAACAGCAGCGAGGCGCTGGACGAGGTCGCCTGGGTCTATGCCGACGGCCACCTGATCGACGGGAACGTTCCGGGCAGCATGGTCGAGCGCGTCGAGGCGCTGGCAGGCTCAGGGCGATCGCAGACCGCCACGGTCGCGCACTACCTCATGTACGCGCGGGAGGTCCCGGTCGACGGCCACCACGTCATGGTGATCGTCCGGGTGGACCTCACGCCTTATGAGACATCCGAGCAGCACAGCCTGATCTTGTCGCTGGTACTGGGCGGCCTCGCCATCCTCCTCGCCGGCGGCGTCGCGCACCTTGTGGTGCGCCGCGCGCTGCGGGTCGTGCACGAGATGGCCGCCCTCGCCGACGACTGGGGCCATCACGAACCCGGGCGCCGCTTCAACCTCGGAGTCCCCCGCGATGAGTTCGGGGAACTGGGACAGACCCTGGACCGCCTCCTGGAGCGCGTCGACAGCGCGCTGGCGGACGAGCGTCGGCTCACCGATGAGATAGCCCACGAGCTGCGGACCCCCCTCACGGTCCTGCGGGGCGAGGCGCAGCTGGCACAGCTGTCCGGCGAACCGGTGCCGCCGGAGGCGGTACTGGGCGAGGTCGACCGGCTCAATGCGGCGATCACGACGCTTCTGCGCGCCGCGCGCGCACGGACAGACGCCGGGACCCGGTGCGATCTGCGCTCCGCCGCACGGCAGGCGATCGCCGGCCGCGCGGTCGAGGTGGCCTTTCCCTCGAAGGCCGACGTCGCCGTAGGGGCCGACGTCGCCGTGTCACTGCTGTCGCCCCTGCTGGAGAACGGCCTGAGGCATGCGCGGTCACGCGTGTGGATCACCGCGCGCATCCAGGGTGAGGCAATCGTGATCGATGTCCTGGACGACGGCCCCGGGTTCGATCCCGCGGAGGTCGACCGGGTCTTCGAAGCGGGTGTGACCGGCGGCGACGGGTATGGGCTCGGGCTGCCGGTGGTCCGGCGCATCGCCGCCTCGGCCGGTGTGGAGGTCCGCGCGATCGCGGACGGCCGCGGTCACGTCGAGGTGACGCTCCCGGCCGCGTAGTCAGGTTGCTTGCAGGTTCCCCGCGTAACCCTCCCCGCATGACAACGACAATCGAAGCACGCACGCGCAGCGGGCGGCTCATGCTCAACAAGGTTCCCGAGGTCACCATCTGGTTCTGGGTGATCAAGGTCCTGTGCACGACGGTCGGTGAGAGCTTCGCCGACTGGATCAACACCCAGCTGGGCGTCGGCCTGGTGAACACGGCCTGGATCTTCACCGCGGTCCTGGTGGCGGCCCTGGCCGTCCAGCTGCGGCTGAAGCGGTACGTACCGTTCCCCTACTGGCTGACCGTGGTCGTTGTCAGCGTCACGGGCACCTTGTACACCGACA
>NZ_JBFBBD010000115.1:0-15738 GCF_040689515.1 Streptomyces sp. NPDC051173 | reverse complement strand
GGGCGCCCTGAACGTTCTACGGGCCGGGCTGGTCCGTCGCGAAGCTCAACCGGCATAGCGAGAAGCCACCCCCTTCAGGGGGTGGAGGAGTCACGCAGAACGAGAACACACGTCCGTGGGGCGTCGGCCGGATGCGACCGTACCCGACGGTCTACGTGCAGCCGTTCGCCACCGTCACCATCGACCCGGACACCCAGACCGGGGTGTTCCGAGACGGCAAAGGCCTGTTGGTGGAAATGGGCAAGCACGGCACCAGCAAGGGCACCGAGACCAATCCGCAGAGCACCAATCTGGACAGCCGCAACGACTCCGACCACGACCAGGACAGCACTCAGGACTGATGGCCATGACGGAGACGGGACCGGTGGTGGTGGCCACTGAGGCGGACGATCAGACCGCCGACATGGTCATCACCGAACTCAACCGGCGGAACGTGCCGGTTGTCAGGTTCAACCCCGCCGACATCGGCGCGGATCTTGCGGTCTCGGCCCGATTCGGCACCTGCCCGGCCCCCATGGCCGGGCAGGTCCGGACCCCGTCGAGAATCGCCGGCCTGGCGGGTATTCGCTCGCTGTACTGGCGCCGGCCCACCTGGCCGGACTTCGGGCATCTGGACGGACCGGACGCCCGGTTCGCCGCCGCCCAGGTGCGGCACGGGCTGGGCGGCGTGCTCTACGCGCTGCCCGGGTGCCGGTACGTCAACCACCCGCTGCGAAACCTCGAAGCCGAGCACAAGCCCCTGCAACTCGCCGTGGCTCAGCGCCTGCGCCTCACCGTTCCTCCCACCTTGGTCTCCAACGACCTGGACGAGGCGCGCGCGTTCATTTCCGCCCACCGCGAGGTCGTCCACAAGGTGCTGCGCTGGACGCCGTACCGGCAAGGGGACACGGGGCTCACGACCTGGACCGAGCCGGTCGCCGCCGACGAGCTGGACGAATCGGTCACGGTGGTGCCGCACCTGTTCCAGGCCCGCGTGGACAAGGTCGCCGACCTGCGCGTGGTGGTCGTCGGCACCAGGGTGTTCGCGGTACGTATCGACTCCGACTTGCTGGACTGGCGCAAGGATTACGGCGCGCTCAGCTACAGCGTCGTCGATCTGCCGGGCAGGCTGGAGAAGGCGTTGACCGCATACCTGGAGCACTTCGGGCTGAGCAGCGGCAGCTTCGACCTCGCCATCGACCGCGAGGGCGAATCCCACTGGTTGGAGCTGAATCCGAACGGCCAGTGGGGTTGGCTGGAGGACGCAACGGGGCTGCCCCTGACCTCGGCCTTCGCCGACCTGCTCGAACGAGGAGGACCATGACCCTGCCCGACACCACGGCCGCGCGCCGCGCGCTCGCCGACCGGCTCGAGGCGAGCGGTGACCTGTCCCATCCCGCGTGGCGGGCGGCAGTCGAGGCCGTGCCCCGTGAGCTGTTCCTGCGGCCCGGGGTCTTCCTGCCCGCCGACGACGGCCACTGGAAGCCGGTCACCGCGCCCGGTGCCGGGCCGGAGGAGTGGGCGGAGATCGTCTACAGCGACCAGTCGCTGGTCACCCAGCTCGACGGCCACCTGGTGGCCGACCAGGTCGCCGAGCCCGTCCGTGGGATTCCGACGTCCTCCTCCACGGTCCCGGCCACGGTGGTCGGCATGATCGAGGCGTTGGACGTCGAGGACGGCCATTCCGTACTGGAGATCGGCACCGGGACCGGGTACTCGACCGCGCTGATGTGCCACCGGCTCGGCGAGGACAACGTCAGCAGCGTCGAGGTGGATCCGGAGGTCGCGGCCCGAGCGGACGCCGCGCTGGAGACGGCCGGATACTCGACCTGGACGGTCACCGGCGACGGCCTGCTCGGCAACCCCGGGCGGGCGCCCTACGACCGGACGATCGCCACCTGTGCCGTCCGCCGCATTCCCTACGCGTGGGTCCGCCAGACCAAGCCCGGCGGCACCATCCTGGCCACTGTCGGCTCCTGGTCGTACGGCACGGGGCTGGCCAAGCTCACGGTGAAGGACGACGGCACGGCCGAGGGCCGGATCATCGGCCGTTCGTCGTTCATGCCGGCCCGCTCACAAGCCGTCGTGCCGTCCGCCGGGAATCTGACGGACCGGACCGCGTACGCGGACAGCGAGCGCGACACCCTCGTATCGCCTCGGCTGCTGGAGGAGTGGATGCCCGCCTTCCTCGCCCAACTGGCCGCTCCTGGCGTTCAGTTGATCCAGGTCGTCCCCGATGGCGGCGCCGAGACGGCCTACCTGTTCGACACCGAACGGGAGTCCTTCGCGGCGCTCACTTCGCACGGCGACGGCTGGACGGTCCGCGAGGGTGGCCCCGTGGCCCTCTGGAGCGATATCGAGAGCGCGCTCATGGCCTGGCAGGCGGCCGGTCGTCCGGACATCGGCTCAGTGCGGATGAAGGTCACCCTGAAGGCCCACATCTATGGGATCGGTGAGAGCCCGGCCCTGCACTGGGAGCACCGTCTGGCCTAGCGGGATCTCAAGCCAGCTTGCGCAGCAGCAGCTTGACGTCATCCGCCGGCAGCTCGACCCCGAAGACATCGGCCAGGACCTTCGGCACCTCGTGTGTCTCCAGCGCCCGCCGCTCTCCGAGCGGACTCAGCGCGGATGCGACGGTCATGAACGCGGCGAGAAGGATGCCTCGGGGTGTCAGTGGCCTCGCCGCGTTGGTCGCTTGGTCGTCCTCGAACTCGCCGTGTAGAACACGGTCTCAATGTGCCGCCGCTGACCTCGATTGGCCTGTCCTTCCCAATCGTCGGCAGCAACGACCACGACAGAAAGGCCGGTAGCGCTTTTCCGCAAGACCACTCTGGCTGGAAAATCCCTCACCGACCTCGATGAGAGCGACCACGCCACGAGAACCACCACTGCCCAGCTCGACACATGCGTCAAACCCTGGACCAGCGGTGCCTCAGGTTGTCAACGCGCCCTCTCTGACCGTGCTTTGAGTATCATTTTTAAGGGGACGAGCGGCAGCGTCTCCATAGGAGTCGGCGCTCTTTTTCAGGGGTCAGTGGCTGGCGCGCCAGAAAGACCTCCGTCGGTAAAATGATGGTCAAATGTATTCCTGCTCGATCGTCCCGCCGAGGGTGCGTGTAACTATCAAGCTTTGATCGTGATCATGGTGAGATGCTGGGAACTGGGGGGATGAAGTGCTCCTGGGTTGTTTGGGAGTCACTGAGGAGGAAGAGCAGATTTACCGGTTCCTGTTGAAGGGGGAGAAAGGAACCATCGAGGAGATCTGCGTGGGGCTGGGGCTGACTGGATCGGAGGTCAGTTCCAATCTGGAGCGGTTGACCCTCCTGGGCCTGGTGCACAGGCGCGATGGCGGTGTCACAGCGGTCGACCCTGCTATCGGCGTCGAGCGGCTCATCGAGGACGCCTTGGCCGGCCTGCGCGTGCAAATGCGGCAGTTGAACGTGGCCAGATCGGCAATCTCCGTGCTGGGGCAGGAGTTCCGGCAGGGAGTACAGGCGCCGGCCGCAGACATCGAGCACATCACCGGCGGGCAGGAGATCTGGGCCCGGCTGGACGAACTGGCCTTCTTCGCATACCGCGAGGTCATGGCGATCCACCCCAGCTCGCCCTGGCGGGTTAAGAACATCGAGGCGGCTCGCCCTCTCGACATGCGTTGTCTGCGCCGCGGCCTTGGCTTCCGGATGGTAGTCATGCGCGAGGCCCTGCAAGACGCCCTGACCAAGGCGTATCTGGAAGAGCTCAGGGCTGCGGGAGCGCAGATCCGCTGCATGGAGGAACCGCTTCAGCGAATGGTCATCTACGACCAGAGCCAGGCCGTCGTGCCGCTCGATCCGGGTGAGAACCAGCGGGGTGCCGTGGTCGTACGCCAACCGGGGCTGGTGGCTGGCATCGTGGACCTCTTCGAGCGAACCTGGCCGTCGGCCGTGGATATGGCCATCGTGGACGGCGACGGTGATTGTCCGCTGTCCGAGCTCGACAAGCAGGTGCTGGACGTGCTTTCGCGGGTCGACAAGGATGAGGTCGCGGCCCGTCAACTGGGCGTCTCCCTGCGGACCTTTCAACGCTACGTTGCCAATGTGCTGGGGAAGATGGACGCCACCAGCCGTTTCCAGGCCGCCGTGCAGGCAAAGGAGCGGGGGTGGCTCTGAGGCGCCGGGAAGCGGGGCCTCAGAGCGCCGTGCACGCGGCGCAGGGCATTGCCTCCGGTCCCTCGGCGAGCTGCCAGCCTTGCAGCGCCGGGTGGCTGAGCACATTGGTCAAGGCTTCGTGCCCGGCTCCAACGGTGGGCCGGATGTGGATGTTCCCGTCCTCGTCGACGTGCAGGTCTTCGTACCAGCCGGGCGGCAGGAGCGCCGCGGCGCGGGCCGCCGTGAGAGCGCTCGTACGACGGAGAGAACGGTCGGGGGCGGTAAGGGTGATCACAGCAGATTCCTCGGGGTGTGGGGGAACAGAAGGCCGAAGATGGGATCGAGGCGGGGGCAATCAGAGATGATCAGGCGGTGCGAGACGCTGCCGCCCCCGCCTGGGAGCCTCGGTGAGGCTCCCACGGGGGCTGACAAGCCTACGCGGACTCATTCCGTTGTACGTGTTCAGTCCCTCGTGGATGCCTGCCGAAGTCGGCCCGCGGCCAGGATGGTCAGCACCGCGAGGGCGGTGAGGACGGCGAAGGCGATGCGGTAGGCGTCGGCCTCGGCGTGAAGTCCGCCGATGTTCCGGGCTGCGGTGGTCTGCACCGTTGCCAGGAGGTTGACGCCAATGGCGGCGCCGAGGTTGCGCAGAAGTGTCACTGTGGAGGTGTGCGCGCCCATGAGGTGGGCTGGAGCCGCGTTCTGGACGTGGACCAGGGCGGTCGAGGTGACCAGGCCCGTACCGACGCCGATCAGCAGCTCGGCGACGGCGGTCGCGGCGACCGACGTGCCGGGGAAGCCAGTGAGGATGCCTGCGCCGAGCGCCAGCAGGAACGCTCCGCCGATCGCGATCGTACGGGCCGGACGCTGCTGCAGCAGGCGGGCGGTGAGCGCCGAGCCCACGACCCAACCCAGGGCGCCGGGGGCGACGAGCAGGCCGGCGGTGCCGCTGCTGGCGCTGCCGGAGGAGGTGAGCGCCAGGGGCAGCAGGGTCACTGACGCGTAGAGGGTCACGGCGGCGCCGATGGTGACCAGGCCCGCGTTGCGCTGCGCCGGGCGGACGGCGAAGTCCGCGGGCACCATGCCCGTACGTCCGGGGGTGCGCAGTCGGCGGACGTGCGCCATCACGGCGGCGACGAGGATCGCGGCGAGAACTCCGTAGGACCAGGCCCGCAGGTGCAGGGTGGGGCCGACGAGCAGAAGGAGGAATGCGGTGAGCGCGGCGGCGAACGTGGTGAGCGCGACCCGGTCGGGTCCCTTGCCCGGGGCTTGCGAGCGGCTGCTCGGGCCGTACTTGAGGATCATGGCGACGGCGACGGCCGCGAGTGGCACGTTCGCGGCGAAGAGCCAGCGCCAGCCGACCGTGACCTGCACTGCCGTGCCGAGCAGCGGACCGGCGACGGCCGCGAGGCCCCAGACCGAGGAGAGCAGCCCCTGCATCTTGGCACGGCCCGCATTGCCGAAGGCCTGCCCGATCAGCACGTACGAGAGCGCGGTCACCCCGCCGGCGCCGACGCCCTGCGCGGCGCGGGCTGCGATGAGCGAGGGCATGTCCGTCACCAGCGCCACGGCGAGCGAGGAGGCGGCGAACCAGCCGAGCGCGACGGTCATGGCCGCCCGGCTGCCCCAGCGGTCCGCGGCGAGGCCCGCGAAGGGCACGGCCAGCACGCTGGCCAGCAGGAAGCCGGAGATCAGCCAGGGGTAGAGCGACTCGTAGCCGAAGCCGTGTGCGATGGTCGGGAGCAGGGCGCCGACGGCGGTGGAGTCGATGGCGGAGAGGAAGAGGGCAAGGAGGATGCTGGCGATCAGGGCCTTGGCGGGGGCCTTGGTGGAGTCCTTCGCCGCTGAGGCGGCCAGCTGTGGACGGGCGAGCGTCTCAGGCATGGACGGCCTCGGCATCGGTGAACTCCTTGATCAGAAGGCGGGCCTGGGGGTCGAGGCCATCGTCGATGGAGCGGTACACGCCGCCGTTGCCGTGGGAGTGCGCGGCGAACATCTGAGTGAGCTGCATCTGGATCTCGTGAGCGACGTTGCCCGCCGTGTAGTCGAAGCCGAAGGTGCCGATGACGGAGGCGGAGAAGCGGGCGGCCAGTTCGCGGTTGTAGTCCTCGGTTGCGTCGAGGAGCATGCGCATTTCGACCTTCTCGGCGTCGGAGAGACCGGGGATCACCACGTTCATGACAAGGTGGTCGACCTTGATGTGGCGGGCCTCGTCCAGGCCGTGCTTGTACAGCAGGTCTGTGAAGAAACGGGAGCGCTGCGGGTCCATCAGTTCGGTGCGCCGCTCGAAAACGGTGATCACCGACTCGCCGACGTACGCCGAGCAGCACAGGGCTGCCAACTTCACCCAGGGCGACTGCGGGCCCTGGTAGAGGGCGAAGCGCTCGGCGAAGAGATTGTCGCCCAGCTTCAGGTCGTGGCCGGAGAGGGTGCGGATGTAACGGTAGAAGGTGTTGGCGTGCTGGGTCTCCTCGGCACCGAAGCAGGACAGCGCGTAGTGGAGGTCGTCGCCGCGGTTCAGCGGGGAGTCGTCGCTCTGCAGCTCCGCGAGGATAAGCGCCATGACGGCCGCCACGTGTCGTTCGATCTCAGCGAGTTGAGCAAGCTCCTTGGTGAGGTAGGCGATTGACGCCTCCTCGTGGCCGGACTCCTCGAAGCAGAGCCGGGACAGGAAGTCGAGCTCCTCGGGAGTCCGGTCGAGAGACCAGTCGAAAGCGCCGGGGTGGAAGGTGTTGGTGTGGGCGTCGGCGGTGATGGCCGGGAGGGTGCCGGGGGCGGCGAGCTCTGCGTCGACGGCGGCAGGGGCGAAGGCGGGGGCTGCGTTGGTCACTTCTGGATCTCCTCGGCGGTCGAGGCGGACTCGGCGGACGCGGCAGAACCGGCAGTTGACTCTTCGAAGGCGCGGTAGCCGTCCTCAATGCCGATCTTGATGTCGGTGAAGGCGAGATATTGACCGCCGATCAGCGGGGTGTCGCGGAGTTCCTCGACGAGGTGGTAGTACGCCTGGAGGTCTGTGGTCTCCAGCAGGGCGAAGTCGGTGTGCTGCGCGTGGAACGCCTCGGCGTCGAAGAAGCGGGCCGAGACCTGGTCGGCGTACTTGGCGAAGACCGGCTGGATGTACCGCTCCTCCATTGCGTTCCGCTCGTCACGGGTGAGGTTGAGCCAGGCGGGACTGAAGGCGTAGCTGAGAACGATGGTGTAGAGCATGAGGTCCGAAGTCCTTTCGGGTGGGGCACGGCGGGCTGGACGAGACGCCTGGCCCAGGCGGCAGCGCGCGTCAGGGACGCAGCTCTGCGGCCATGTAGCTCTGGGCGTTGTAGATCGTCCGCTCGGGGTCCTCGATCGGTCGACGGCCGTGCATCACCCGGGTGTTGTCGACGAGCGCCACGTCCCCGTCCCGCCACGTGATCTCTTCGGTCATGGCGGCGGTCACCCGCTCGGTCTCCTCGACGAGCTCCGCGTCGAATGGCGTGCCGTCGGCGAAGGTGATGCGTGGGGGCTCGTAGTTGTTCGAGGGGCCCAGGATGCTGTTGGCGAAGGCGAGTCGCTCGCCGAAAACAGTCGGGTGGGCGGCCGGGATGAAGAAGTCGTATCGGATGGCGCCGTCGTCGAGGAGCTCGATGACCGTACGGCCCTGCCCTTGGGCGAGTGTGCGCATGTCGTCGACGGTGCTGTCCTCAGGGGACTTCATTCCGCCGGAGTGGTGGCTGACGAAGCCCTTCCAGCGGGCCTCGTCCACCCTCCGGCTGTAGAGGATGTCTTGGGCGAGGCAGGTGGCTCGGGTCCGCTCGCTGAAGGCGTCCCAGACGCGGTAGCCGTCGCAGACCGTCGTCTGGGAGCCACTCGACGCGGCCTTTTCCGACAGGAACCAGGTCAGGTCGGGTGCGAACGGGCTGTTGCCGTTCTCGGTGTGCAAGCCCACGGAGTCGTAACCAGCGTCCACCTTCTGGGCGACGTCGCCGCCGTAGAAGGAGCGTGCGGGGTCGAGGGTCACGCGGTCGGAGTGGTGCTTGACGAAGAGGGAGAAGTCCTCCAGAGAGGGGGTGAATCCGCGCAGCAGCAGGAATCCGGCCTCCGCGAGCTCTGCTACGACCTCCTGCGGCCGCAGGTCGGACAGTGCGGCGCCTTCGGCGGCGGTGATCAGGCGGCCATGGCCGGCGCCGAACGGGGCAGTGATGGCGGCAAACATGATGATCAGGCTCCAGTCAGGCCGGGGTCAGGGCAGGGAGGAGGTGGCGGAAGCGGCCGTTCGCGGCGGCGTCGGCTATCTCGCGGCGTCGAGGCCGTCCGGTGACGGTGAAGAATTCGCGGTACGTCTCCTCGGTGCCCTCCAGCGTGTGGATGACGGCGACGCGCTCGACCGCGGACAGCTCGCGCAGTCCGAACTCCTCGATGCCGTGGCGGGTTTGCTTCACGTCGGCACCTGGCGGGACCAGGAAGAGGCCGTGCAGGGACTCCAGTCCGTCTCCGAAGACGGCACAGGCGCGGATGCCAGGCAGCGAGCGGTAGCGCGCCTCGACCCATTCGGGGGCGATGTTGCGACCGGCCGCGGTGATGATGATGTTCTTCTTGCGGCCGATGATGCTGATGTACCCGTCGACGTCGATCTCGGCGAGGTCTCCGGTGTGCAGCCAGTGGTCCGGGTCGAGCTCGCAACTAGATGGGTCCTGACGCGAGTAGCCCGCGAAGAGCGAGTCGCTGGTGATCAGCAGCTCGCCGTCAGCCGCCAGCTTCGTCCGTACATGCGGCAGGGCACGACCGACGGTGCCGACCTTGCGGGCGCCGGGCGAGTTCCAGCTCACCACGGAGCTGTTCTCGCTCAGGCCGTAGCCCTCGTAGACCGGCACTCCGCCGGCGTCCAGGCGGGCCAGGACGCCCGGGTCGACCGGGGCGCCGCCGCAGCACACCAGTGGCACCTGCACGGTGCCGAAGACGGCCGTAACGCCGGTTCGCTCGATCTCGTCGGCCAGCATCTCGGCCAGCGCTGGTGTGACCACCAGGGCGGAGGCCCGGGCCTCCGCCACGTACGGGAGTGCGCGCTGGGTGGCGGAGGCGGACGTTCCGACGAGGGGGGCGTCCTCGGGCAGCAGCATCACCCTGCCGCCGTCCAGGATCACCATGTAGAGGGCTGTGACCTGTTCGATGAGGAGGCTGAAGGGGACCAGGGACAGATAACGCCCGTACGACCCGGGCGGCATGACCGCACGCAGCGAGGTCAGCAGCGCGTCAAGGCCGGTGGTGCGAATACGGACACCCTTGGGCTTCGAGGTCGTCCCGGAGGTGTGGATGATTTTCCCAATGCGGTCGCCGGGCGTAGCCGAGGTGAACAACGGCGGCACCGCGTCGTACGGATCGACCAGCAGATCTTCCACATCGACGCGCAGTACGGGGCAACGGGCGGGCAGGATCGATTCCCGCCCCCACTCTGCCAGGCGCCTCTCGCCGGGGCCGTCGACCAGGCACACGTCCGCGTCACACAGCAGCGAGGCGGCCTGGTCCGCGGAGAACGCCAGCGGTACGGGCACCTCGGTCCGCCCGCTGCCCAGCAGGGCCAAGTCGGCGGTGACGAAGTCGGGCGAGTTGCCCATGACGACGGCAACCTTGGTCCCGGCAGCGTCGGAGACCCGGTCAAGGCCAGAGGCCAAACCAGCGGCCGCGTGCAGGATCTGCCGGTAGGAGTATGAGCGGGCTACGTCGTTTCCGCGCCCGGAAGCAAACACCTCGACGAAGACATCATCATTGGCGATCCGATGCCGGAGCGCATCCTCAACGAGTCGCATGAGTCAGCTCCTTTCCGCTCCGCTCACCGCGCAGGGCTACCTGCAGATTGGTGAAGTTGTACTTTCCGGTGGTCTGCGAGAAGAGACTGGAAATGCCTTCCAGGTCGATCACGCCGACCGTGGGCCGGTGGTCGTAGTACGTTCCCCAGCGCTGCCGCTCAAATGCGGTGAGACGGTCCGCGGAGGATTCCGCGAGCGGCTGGAATTCAATTCCGACACGGTCCAGTGTCTGGGTGAGCTCCGCGGTGACCGTGCACATCAGGAAGCGCATCCCGTGGCACCAAGAGAGGATCGGCAGTAACCGGACCAGCTCCAGGCCCGCGCCCCCGCCGCCGGCCAGCGAGCCGATCTCGACTATGTCCTCGCGGTCACACGCCTGGCCGGTGGCCGCCCGGACGACCTCGTCGATGGGCCGCTCCAGGTAGCGCTCAGAAAAGAATCCGCGGTCGGAGTTGAACGTCAGACCACCGCAGGCGACGATCCGCTGCCCGGATTGCGGACCGGAGGCGCTCACCGTCTTCCTGGCGATGATGAAGCAGTCCGGATCAGGCAGGATGTCCGCCCGGTAGGCCCGTTCGTATCGAGCTCGGACGAAATCGCTTGCCTCGCTCCAGTCTTTACTCAGTCGCGCTGCGACAGAGATGTGCATAAGGATTTCCCCCCATTTCCTTCGCATGCCCGCCTTCGGATCCCCCGGCCGGCGGCTTCCCCTCAGGGCCTGCTGACACGGAAAACATTGCCGGACGGCCGGGCCTCTTGGGGTGCCAAGCCCCGCCGGGAAAGCGACACGGGGGTGGCGCCTTCGCGACACGGCTTACGTGGCTGCGGCGCTGGCATCGACCACTGATGACCGAGTGGATGAGGGTTGTCCACACGCACCACGTGGGCGCTCCGGAGCTGGGCTCCCCCGCACGGCTACGGTTTGTCGAGGACCTGGCGGCTCGGGGATGACATGCTGGCGGCGGCTGAAGGACTGGAACGAGGCCGGGGTGTCACAGCAACTGCATGAAGTGCTTCAGGCAGAGCTGAACGCGGCGGCGAAACGGGACTGGCCCCGTTGCCGGTCGCCCCCGGTCGACAAGACGCGGAGTCTCGAAGAAGGCGCTGTCGGCCTGGAGCAGACAGCCGAAGGCATTCAGGCGGCCGAACACGTGCTGGCAGTGGCCTCTGATGAGGCCCCGCGCTATCACTGACTTCCCTGCCCGCTGGTGGGCCACGGGCGGGCCGATGACGGCTCTGCAGGAGGAAGACGGTGTGCAAGTGCAGGTCAAAGCCCTGCACGCGCTGCAAGCGCAACTCGCTCGAAACACGTGCCGCCGAGCGGGCTGCCGATCAGCCTGGCCTGGACCGACGCGAGGTCGAGCGGGCGGCTGTTGCGCAGCACCGCCTCGACGTTCTCCCAGCGCACGGAGAGGACGTGCGCCCGGTGCAGGGCCCGCAGCGTCGCCAGGGTGGGGGAGCGGTCCCCCTCGTACCCGAGGTGTGCCAGATAGGCGTCGAGGTCGAGTGCGTCGCCGTTCCACATGCGGGGGTTCTCCTCAGGGCATCGTCTGTCGATCACTGTCCGGTGGGAACGAAGGTAGGACCCCGGCCTGCCTTGAGGTCAAACGCACGGCCGTCGGCACCGGATGCCTCCCCGCCCCGGCGTCGGGCCCCCGACCGGGCCCGCGGCTGGTGGGTCCGGGCGGGGGCGGCTTGGCCGTCGTCTTCGTCTTCACCGTTCGGATCATCCGAGAAACGCGCGCCACTCGAAAGGGGCGGCCCGGGGACGTGTTCCCTGCCCGGAGGCCCTCGTCGCGCCCGCCCATGTGCGCTCCGGTGGGTCCGGCGGTCAACGCGTCGGGACCCTAGTGGTGCCACCCCTCGCCGCCCACGTTGTGGATCATCCGCTGCAACACCTTGAGCGTGGTGAGGTACTCCTCGTCCGGGACGCCGTCGTGGGTGCGTTCGCGCGCGGCCTTCTGCCAGGCCGCGCACCGGGCGAAGACCTTCTCGCCCTCGGCGGTCAGGGTGATGCGGTTCTTCTCGCCGAGAGTGATCAGCCCCCGGTCGAGCAGGTCGTCGATCTCGGCTTCGAGGTCGTCGCCCGGCATGACGTAGTGGAGCAGCAAGGACGTCACCTCTTCGCGGGTCTCACCGTTCCGGTTGAGCACCCACCACTGCGGCTGCGATATCCCGTACTGGGCGAGTCCGGACCGGATGTTCCCGACCACGGCACGGCCTGCCGCGGTGGCCCAGTAGCCGATCGGCTGCTTGATCAGTTCGGCGTCGCTGTGCGAGTACTCCATGGTTCTGCCCTCACCGTCTGTCGATCTTGGCTGGTGAGAACGAACGTAGAACCTGAAGCAAGCTTGAGGTCAAGCGTCGGCCGTCGGGAGGGATCAAAGGCTGATGTTGCCCACCGGCGGGAGGGGGTGGGGCCGGAGGGTGAGGTTCTGGAACGCGGTGCGTAGTCACAGCACCCAATACGCCTCACGGCGCCACGCACCGCGTTCCAGGTCCTCAGCCCGGAGGTCACACCCCCGGTCCAACCACCACCCAAGCCCGTCCGGCGTTTGAGGACACCGCCGCGCAGCGGTGGTGCGGACGACGACCACCCGCAGCACCGACCACAAGACCCGCAGCACCGACCACAAGATCCGCCGGACAGGCCTAGCTCCGTACGCAGCTCGCCGCCGCGTGGAGGAAGACCTGCCCGTCGAGGCCGGCCTCGCAGGCGTGCGGGAGGCCGCTGAGGATCTGGAGGTTCTGGCCCGAGACCATCCCGCTCGCTCCCCGGTCCAGGGCGGGGGAGCCGTCGTGGGCGGGAGCGGCACCGGCGCTCCCGAGCAGCGCCGCGGCGGTCAGGACACCGGCGGTGACGGGCTTACGGATGTGGGCACGCATGGAACACCTTCTCCTCTTGACGGGTGAGCCACAGGCGGCTCGGCCCATCTTCGGGGGTCCACGGCGCCCCGGCCGGGGCAACGCCCCGTAAGGGTCCCCCTCCTAGCCGCATCACTCCGTGCATCACTCCGTGCATCACTCCCGCCGCGTCACTCCCGCCCGAGGAAGACGGGGTTCGTCATCGCCGCCATCGCCCCCGGCGATCCGTCGTCCCCCGACGCGTGCCGGACCTCGGCCCGTACGTACGCCGCGTACGACGGCGTCGTCCGCCATTCGACGCGGCCGTCCGCCGGGACGGGCGTGGTGAGGAGCGGGCCCTGGTCCGTCACGAGGACCGCCGTGCAGCCCGGGGCGCCTGTCACCTCCAGCCGCACCGCGACCTGCGAACCGGCGTCCACGCGCAGCCGTTCGCCGATGCCCGCGTGCGCGCCGCGCTCGCCCGTCGCCGTGAACGACAGCTTCACCGCCGAGGATTCCGCGATCCAGCTGCGGCCGGAGCGGATGGCGTCCAGGAGCGCGGGACGGGACAGGTCGTCGGCGAGGACGACCGTCTGGGGCAGGCCGACGACCTGCGGCTCGCGGTGGGCGTCGCTGTTGCCCATGGCGGGCAGCCAGGGTCTGCCCTGGCGTACGGAGGCGACGAGCGTGTTGTCCCACTCGGCGATCGCGATCTCGTCGTCCGGGGTGAACGGGCCGTTCCACACCTCCACCGCGTCGGCGTCGGCGAAGCCGAACTTCCAGCCGCAGCCGACGCAGGTCGCGTGCGGGTGGGCGGGGACGACCAGGCCGCCCGCCCGGTGGACGACGCGCGCGAAGCGGCCGAAGACGTGGTCGCGGGCGCGGTAGCGCCAGTCGACGAAGACGCCGGGGTCGGTGCCCAGCGCCACCACGTGGCCGTTGCGGGTGGTGACCTCCTCGCCGGTCAGGATCAGCAGGTCCCCTTCTGGTTTCGGGCCCCACAGCCCCTCCCACGCGCCGTGCGCGGACGTCGTGTTGTGCTCGGTCGTCGTGATCCAGTCCAGCCCGGCGGCACGCGCCGCGGCCGCGATCTCGGCGGGGGTGCGCTTGCCGTCGGAGTGGACGCTGTGGAGGTGGTTGTCGCCGCGGTACCACGCCCGGCCCCGCCCCTTCGCCCGCTGCGGCGGGTGGACCGGGGCCGGCGTACGGCCCGCCGGACCGTGGCGGAGGGTCACCGTCACCTCGTACGCCAGGCCCTGCGGCGCGACCGTGTAGGGACCCAGGACCACATGCCAGGTCCCGGCCCGCACGGGACCCGCGAGATAGCCGGGCGTCGCCCGCTCGGCGCTGATCGCGAACTCCGTGCGCGCCCCGCCCGACCAGCCCCGGAAGCCGCGCCCGCCCAGCTCCGTGCCGCGCTCGTCGAAGACGCCGATGTCACAGGCGTTGCCCTGGGTGCCGGGCGGGACGGCCGGCCGGTCGTAGGTGTAGGACACGGCCAGCTCCCGGACGCCGTGCGGCACCTCCACGGGGAGGTAGACGTAGTCCGGCGCACCGGCCGGCAGCCGGCCGGTGACCTTGCGGGACTCCTCGCCGCCGCTGCGCGCGTCGGCACGGGCGAACGTCACGCCTTCGAGCGTAAGCGCGCCCGCGGTGCCCGCGCCGATCCTCAGCAGTTCACGTCGGTGCATCAGTGCCTCCGGCTGGAAGGGAGGGCCGCCAGGGACACCGTTGTACGCCCGGGTGGCGCGCGGGGGAACGGGCGCGGGCGGGTGGATTGCGGTCTCCGTACGGTCCAAGGAGGGCCGTACGGTCCCGGGAGGGCCGTACGGGGAGGGCGGGATTACGACAGTCGCATGGCACGACCGCCCGGTCGGTCCCCCTGACGCCCCGTTGGGCATACGGTGACCACAGCCGGAACCCGGGGGTGACCCACGTCACCCCGCGCCAGCCACAGCCCCGACGGAGGTGCCCCGGATGCGGATTGCCACCACGGTCTTTCTCACCGACGAGACGATCAGCCCCGTCCGGCTCGCGCGCGAGCTGGAGCAGCGCGGCTTCGACGGGCTCTACCTCCCCGAACACACGCACATCCCCGTCAGCCGTGACACGCCCGCGCCGATGGGAGGCCCGCTGCCGCGCGAGTACGGCCGCGCGCTCGACCCGATCGTCGCGCTCGGCCAGGCGGCGGCGGTCACCGAGCGGATCACGCTCGGCACGGGCGTGGCCCTCGTCGCCCAGCACGACCCGGTCCACCTCGCCAAGCAGGCCGCCACGCTCGACCACGTCAGCGGCGGCCGGTTCACGCTCGGCATCGGCTTCGGCTGGAACAAGGAGGAGGCCGCCGACCACGGCGTGCCCTGGGCACGGCGGCGCGAGCTCGTCCGCGACCGGATGGCGCTGATGCGGGCGCTGTGGACGGACGAACCGACCGCGTACGAGGGCGAGTTCGGCTCCGTCCACGCGAGCTGGGCGCACCCCAAGCCCGTGCGGCCGCCGCGCGCCCGCAAGAACGGCGAGCCGCTGTCCGGGCCCCGCATCCTCATCGGCGGCGCGGCCGGCCCGAAGCTCTTCGCCCACATCGCGGAGTACGCGGACGGCTGGCTGCCCGTCGGCGGCAGCGGCCTCCGGGACTCCATGCCGCGGCTGCGCGAGGCGTGGGCGGAGGCGGGGCGGCCTGGCGAGCCGGAGGTGGTGCCGTATGCGGTGCGGCCTTCCTCGGGGAAGCTTGCTCATTTCGCGGAGTTGGGCTTGAGGGAGGTGGTGGTGGGGCTGCCTTCGGCGGGGGAGGGGGAGGTGTTGCGGGCGTTGGATGCGCATGCGGATTTTTTGTGAGCGGTGGTGGGGTGGCTGGGGCCTGGACGCCCTTCGGGCGTGGCCTCAATCGCCGGCCGGGCTTGGGTGGTGGCTGGGCCGGGGGTGTGGCCTCCGGGCTGAGGACCTGGAACGCGGTGCGTGGCGCTGTCTTACGTGTTGGGTGCTGTGACTACGCACCGCGTTCCAGAACC
>NZ_JBFBBD010000114.1:0-18216 GCF_040689515.1 Streptomyces sp. NPDC051173 | reverse complement strand
CGTAGACCGCCACACTTCCGATCCCGGCGTCCCGGCATGCACGAGCGACGCGGACAGCGATTTCGCCACGGTTGGCGATGAGCACCTTGCGCACGATGGCTCCCTCCTTGAAACAAGGTGAGTTTAGGTACAGGCCACACTCTGTGCCGACCCGACTCCCGGGGTGAGCTTGCCCACACGGAGTGTGAAAGGCGGGCCCGGGGCGGGCCGGAAAGCCCAGTTCTCCCACGGTACGCCGGGTTTCACGGTCGATGGCGGTCCGCCTGTGTGGGCAAGGTCTCGATCGAAGATCCTCGGGAGCGGTGCGCATTCTTTGTTGACTCCCTACGAAGGGGTGGCCCAAAGTTTGCGCGGTCGCCGGACTGTCGCGGTGGACGCCGGAGCCGCGTCCCCCTCCCTTTTCTCCGGTGTACCCACGGGTAGCGCCGATCGTGCGCCTACCTGTCGGTAACCACCCGGCCGAGCGGAGCGTTCCGGTCCGCTCAGTGCGCCGGTGGACCTCCGGCGCACTGACGGGCAGCCAACTTCCCCGCCTCCGCCGCCACATGGCGCAGCGTCTCCGTCAGCTCCCGCCGGTGCCGGTGGAAGTCCTCCAGCGGCAGCGCGGCGGAGACGGCGGTCATCGGACCGCCGCCGCCGGCGGACGGCACGGGCACGGCCACACAGGCCACTCCGGGCGCGCACTCCTCGATCTCCACGGCGACCCCGTCGCGCCGCACCCGCCTCAGCTCCTGGTCCAGCAGCTCGGGCGAGGTGATGGTGCGCGGCGTGATGGCCCGCATGCCGGTCCCGGCCAGATAGCGCAGCCGGGCGGCGCGCGGGAGGGCGGAGAGCAGCATCTTGCCGTGGGCCGTCGCGTGCCCGTCGCAGTCCTGGCCGACGCCGAAGCCGCCCGTGGCGGGAACGGAAGCGGAAGTTCCGGCCAGGACCGCGATGCCCCCGTCCCGGTAGGTGCTGAAGTAGGTGTCCGCGCCCACGGCCCGGCGGGCCGACAGCAGCAGCCCGTGCACCTCGTCGTCCATCCGCATCTGCCGCTGGAAGGCGCGGTGCAGGGACGGCACGCGGTAGCCGAGGGTGTAGCCGCCCGCGGTCCGTACGACGTGGCCCCGGGCCGTGAGGGCGCCCAGCAGCTCGTACACCGTGGACAGCCCGCAGCCCGTCCGCCGCGCGAGCGCCTTGGCGGTCACGGGCCCGGCGGAGCCCGCGACGGCGTCGAGGAGGTCGAGGGCGCGGTCGACGGACTGGGGCATGACGGCGGGGGCTCCCTCGGGCGCCGGCGCATGGAACCGGAATGCGGACGTGGACCCTCCAGCTTGGCACAGCGCCCGGGGGCGCCCGGGTCAGCCCTTGAGCGGCGCCTTCTCCCGCAGGAGGTCGACGAACGCCCGCATCCAGGCCGGGTGGTCGTTCCACGCGCGGGCGGAGACCATGTTGCCGTCCACGACCGCCTCGGCGTCCACGAACGTGCCCCCTGCCAGCCGCACGTCGGGTTCGCAGGCGGGCCAGGCGGCGGTCCGGCGGCCCTGGAGCACGCCCAGCGGGGCGAGGGCGACCACGGCGTGGCAGATGTGCGCCACGGGCTTGTCGGCGGCGAAGAAGGCCGTGACGATCCGCTGGAAGTCGGAGTTCAGGCGCAGGAACTCGGGCGCCCGGCCGCCCGGGATCACCACGGCCGCGTAGTCGGCGGGGTTCACCTGCGCGAGGGCGATGTCGGCGGGCCAGCAGTGGCCCGGCTTCTCGGTGTAGGTGTCGAAGTCGGAGACGAAGTCGTGCACCACGAACTGGAGGTTCTTCACGGTGGGCGCGGCGATGTCGACGTCGTAGCCCTCCTCCAGCAGGCGCTGGTAGGGGTACATGACCTCCAGGTCCTCGGCTGCGTCGCCGGTGGTGATCAGGATCCTCGGCATGGCTGGCGCTCCTCGGGGTCGGCTACCTTCGAATATGCGCCGGGGCGCCGAAGGGAAAACCGATGACTCGCCCGCCGCCCGGTCAACGGCGTGGCGGCCCCGCCGACTTCGGGCGAGCGGTCCGTGCCCGTGCGGCCGCCGCCCGCTGGAAGGGGTGGCCCCCCGAGTGGCGCAAGGGATGGTGACCCACACGCACCGACCTCGTTGGTGGGGCATGATCAAGCGCATTGCAGCCGCCGCCGTTCTCGCCGGCGCCGCCCTCACCATGACCGCCACCGTCGCCTCGGCCGCGCCCATGCCGCATACGCCCACCTCGAACGCGGGGGAGACCGTCGCCCCACCGAACGAGGGGGTGGTCCCGGACAAGCCGCCGACCAGCATCTCCCCGGACGGCACGAAGCAGCTGGAGAAGCTGAACCAGCTCGGTCAGATCACGCAGGTCACCAAGGCGGCCGACCCGCTGCTGGGCCTGCTGGCGCCGGTCACCGGTCTCGTGCCGGCGTAGCGGCGAGCTCCCCGGACGCCGGTGCGGGCCGCGATCCGGCCCGCACCGGCGTCCGGCGTGTGCGGGGTCAGACCCACAGGTCCGTGATCGAGATCCCCAGGTCGGCCAGGAGCCCGCGCAGCAGCGGGAGCGACAGGCCGATGACGTTGCCGTGGTCGCCGTCGATGCCCTCGACGAAGGGCGCGGACCGGCCGTCCAGGGTGAAGGCGCCGGCCACGTGCAGCGGTTCGCCGGAGGCCACGTACGCGGCGATCTCGGCGTCGGTCGGCTCGCCGAACCGCACGGTCGTGGAGGCCGTGGCCGAGACGCTCCGGCCGGTGGCGGTGTCGGTCACGCAGTGGCCGGTCCGCAGCACTCCCGAGCGGCCGCGCATCGCCTTCCAGCGGGCCGTGGCGTCCTCGGCGTCCGCCGGCTTGCCGAGCGCCTGCCCGTCCAGCTCCAGCACGGAGTCGCAGCCGACGACCAGCGCGCCCGCGGCCTCCGCCCGCGCGGCGACCGCCGCGGCCTTGGCCTCGGCGAGCACCCGGGCGAGCTCGGCGGGGGTCGGGGCGGTGAGCGCGTCCTCGTCCACCCCGCTGACGATCACCTCGGGCGCGAGCCCGGCGTTGCGGAGCAGCCCGAGGCGGGCGGGGGACTGGGAGGCCAGGACGAGGCGGCGCTGAGCGGTCATGCCCGCCATCGTAGAGCGGCGTGGCGAGGCTACTTCTCGAGCACGGCCTGCATGACGCTCTTGGCGATGGGGCCGGCGAGGCCGCCGCCGGAGATCTCCTCGCGGTCGATGCCCGAGCCCTCGGGGTCGATGAAGACCGCGACCGCGACGGGCGAGCCGTCGCCCTGCTTGGCGTAGGAGACGAACCAGGCGTACGGCAGCTTCTCGTTGTTGACCCCGTGCTGGGCGGTGCCGGTCTTGGCGCCGACGGTCACGCCGTCGATCAGGGCCTTCTTGCCGGTGCCGTTCTCGGCGGTGTTCTCCATCATCGACTGCACCTTCTTCGCCGTGCCGGCGGAGACGGCCTGCGACATCACCTCGGGCTTGTGCTTCTCCAGGACGCTCAGGTCGGGGCCGCGCAGCTCCTCGACCATGTAGGGCTTCATCAGCTTGCCGTCGTTGGCGAGCCCGGCGGTCATCATGGCGATCTGGAGCGGGGTGCTGTCGAGGCTGCCCTGGCCCATGCCGGTCAGCGCGGTCTGCGGACGGTCGAGCTTCTTGGGGTAGACGCTCTCCACCGCGCGCACCGGGATGTCGACCTTGGGGTCGTTGAAGCCGAACTTCTCCGCCGTCTCGCGCATCCGGTCCACGCCGAGCTTGTCCGCCAGGTCGAGGAAGACGTTGTTGCACGACCACTGGAGGCCGGACTTCAGGGAGCCCTTGTCGCAGTCCGGGGTCTGCACGTCGTTGCGGACGTAGGTGGTGGTGTTCGGGAGCTTGTACGGCGTGGGGGCGTCGCCCTTGGCGTTGATGTCCGAGACGACGCCGTGCTCCAGCGCCGCCGCCGCGGTGAGGATCTTGAAGGTGGAGCCCGGCGGGTAGCGGTCCTTGAGGGCGCGGTTGAGCAGCGGCTTGTTCTTGTCGGCCTCCAGCTTCTTCCAGGCGTCCGCGTCCTTCGTGCGGTCCCCGGCGAAGACCGAGGGGTCGTACGAGGGGGTCGACGCGAGGGCCAGGACCTTGCCGGAGCGCGGGTCCAGGGCGACGACGGCGCCCTTGTACTTGCCGAGGCCCTCGTAGGCCGCCTTCTGCGCCTTGGGGTCGATGGTGGTCACCACGTCGCCGCCGCGCGGCTTCTTGCCGGTGAGCATGTCGGTGGTGTGCTGGAAGAGGAGCTTGTCGTCGCGGCCGCTCAGCAGCTTGTCGTTGAGGTTCTCCAGCTGTGTGCTGGAGAAGATCTGCGAGGCGTAGCCCGTGACCGGGGCGTACATCTCGCCGTCCTTGTAGGTGCGTTTGTACTTGAGGTCGCTGCTGTCCGACTCCACGGAGCCGGTGACGGCCTGGCCGCCGACGATGATGTTGCCGCGGGGCTGGGAGAAGGTGGCGATCTTCGTGCGCCGGTTGTGCTCGTTGTCGGAGAGTTCGTCACCGCGTACGAACTGCACCAGCGTCGCCTGGACCAGCAGGGCGAGCACCAGCACTCCGACGAAGACGGATATGTGACGCACGGGTTTGTTCATGGTGTGACGCACTCCCGGAATCGCGGCATTTCACTGGTGATGACGTGAATGCGGCGTTTCCGGTTGCATGCGTGCGGGAACCGGGCGTGTCGTCCGCGGCGTCAGGGGCGCAGCCCGAGCAGGACGAACAGGGTCACCACCCCGACGGCCAGCACGAAGCCCGCCCGGCGGAGCATCGCCTGGGCTTCGCGCAGCTCCTCGGGAGGCTCTTCGGGGGGATCGGACCACAGCATGGCGTCCATGGTCGTGCGCCGCGCCCGTAAGCGCCTGAGTACGGGTACTCAGGCGGTCCGGCGCGCGGGTCAAGTCCGGGAAAGCCGTCGGCCGGGCCCGTGGTGGGACCCGGCGCACGCGGTCAGGCCGGCCAGTACGACGTCCGCCAGGCCCGCGGCCCCGGGCGGGGCGTGTGCCGGGCGGTGACCCGGCGGGCCGGGTCGGCCCACTCGGGGCGGGCGGTGCCCTCCGGCGCGGCGGTCGCCCGTGCCGCCGCGCGGGCCTGGACCACCGCCAGGGCGGCGGCCAGCTCCTCGGGGGTCGGGTTGCCCCGTACGACCTTGATCATGGTCAGCTCCTCGACGGCCTGTTACAGCGGGATGTTGCCGTGCTTCTTCGGCGGCAGCGCCTCGCGCTTGTCCCGCAGTGCCCGCAGCCCGCGCACGATGTGGGCGCGCGTCTCGTGCGGCATGATCACCGCGTCGACGTAGCCGCGCTCGGCGGCCGTGTACGGGTTCAGCAGGGTGTCCTCGTAGTCGGCGATGAGCTCGGCGCGCAGCTCCTCCTGCTCCTCCGGGGTGTCCGCGGCCGCGATCGTCCGGCGGTGCAGGATGTTGACCGCGCCCTGGGCGCCCATGACGGCGATCTGGGCGGTCGGCCAGGCGAGGTTGAGGTCGGCGCCGAGGTGCTTGGAGCCCATGACGTCGTACGCGCCGCCGAACGCCTTGCGGGTGATCACCGTGATCAGCGGGACCGTGGCCTCGGCGTAGGCGTAGATCAGCTTGGCGCCGCGCCGGATGATGCCGTTGTACTCCTGGTCGGTGCCCGGGAGGAAGCCGGGCACGTCCACGAAGGTGAGCACCGGGATGTTGAACGCGTCGCAGGTCCGGACGAACCGGGCCGCCTTCTCGCTCGCGTTGATGTCCAGGCAGCCGGCGAACTGCAGCGGCTGGTTGGCGACGACGCCCACCGGGTGGCCCTCGACCCGGCCGAAGCCCGTGATCATGTTGGGGGCGAACAGTGCCTGAGTCTCCAGGAACTCGCCGTCGTCCAGCACGTGTTCGATGCCGGTGCGCATGTCGTACGGCTGGTTGGCCGAGTCGGGGATCAGGGTGTCGAGCTCGCGGTCGGCGTCCGAGACGTCCAGGTCCGCCTCCTCCGGGAAGGCGGGCGGCTCGGAGAGGTTGTTGGACGGGAGGTAGGACAGCAGCGCCTTGACGTACTCGATGGCGTCCTTCTCGTCACCCGCCATGTGGTGCGCCACGCCCGAGGTGGTGTTGTGCGTGCGGGCGCCGCCCAGCTCCTCGAAGCCGACGTCCTCACCGGTGACGGTCTTGATGACGTCCGGGCCGGTGATGAACATGTGCGAGGTCTGATCGACCATCACCGTGAAGTCGGTGATCGCGGGGGAGTAGACCGCGCCTCCCGCGCAAGGGCCGACGATCAGGGAGATCTGCGGGACCACCCCGGAGGCGTGCACGTTGCGGCGGAAGATCTCGGCGAACAGGCCGAGGGCGACCACGCCCTCCTGGATGCGGGCGCCGCCGCCGTCGTTGATGCCGACGACCGGGCAGCCGTTCTTCAGCGCGAAGTCCATGACCTTGACGATCTTCTCGCCGTAGACCTCGCCCAGCGAACCGCCGAAGATCGTGAAGTCCTGCGAGTAGACGCAGATCGTCCGGCCGTCGACGGTGCCGTAGCCGGTGACGACGCCGTCGCCGTACGGCCGGTTCTTCTCGATGCCGAAATTGGTCGAGCGGTGCCGGGCGAACTCGTCCAGCTCGACGAAGGAACCTTCATCCAGCAGCAGTTCGATGCGCTCGCGGGCCGTCAACTTGCCCTTGGCGTGCTGCTTCTCCACCGCCCGAGCGGAGCCCGCGTGCGTCGCCTCCTCGATCCGTCGCTGGAGGTCCGCGAGCTTGCCCGCGGTGGTGTGGATGTCGATATCGGATCCACGGGTGGTGTCTGGCTCGGACATCGGGATGCGGCTCCTGCTCGTCCAGAGGGGGCTGACTGGGCTACCGGTTCGTAGCGTATCCGCGTGGATGCGCTACGGCACTGCGTCGTTGGCCACACCCGTACCCCGTCGCCCGCCTCCTAAGGTGGCCCTCATGATGCCCTCCGACGACTCCGGCAGCCGCTGGTCCGACCTGGACCGGCCGCCCCTCAACACCCCCGCGCTCCGGCGCGGACTGCTGCGGCCCGACGGGCTGTGGACCTCCCTGGACGTGGTGCCCCGCACCGGGTCCACCAACTCCGACCTGGTCGCGGCCGCCACGTCCGGCGCGGCGGAGGAAGGCACGGTGCTCGTCGCCGAGGAACAGTCCGCCGCGCGCGGGCGGCTGGACCGGACCTGGTCGGCGCCGCCGCGTTCCGGCCTGTTCTTCTCCGTCCTCCTCACCCCGGGACCGGGCGTGCCCGTGGCGCGCTGGGGCTGGCTGCCGCTGCTCGCCGGTGTGGCGACGGCGACCGCGCTCGCCCGGTCCGCCGGTGTCGACACGGCCCTGAAGTGGCCCAACGACCTGCTGGTGACGGTCGACGGCGCCGAGCGCAAGGCCGGCGGCATCCTCGCCGAGCGCGCCGGTGACAGCGTTGTCGTGGGCATCGGCCTGAACGTGTCCCTGCGCGCGACGGAACTGCCCGTCCCCACGGCCGGTTCCCTCGCCCTGGCCGGGGCGGCGTCCGTGGACCGCGACCCGCTGCTGCGGGCCGTGCTCCGTTCCCTGGAGGAGTGGTACGGCGAGTGGCGGCGCGCCGGAGGCGACCCCGGCGCGTGCCGTCTCCAGGAGGCGTACGCGGCGGGCTGCGCCACGCTCGGCCGCACCGTACGGGCCGAACTGCCCGGCGGCCGCGAGCTCGTCGGGGAGGCTGTGGCCGTGGACGGGGACGGCCGGCTGGTGCTGGCGACGGGCGACGGAGTGCAGCAGCCGGTGGGCGCGGGCGACATCGTCCACCTGCGGCCCGCGACGTCGGAAGAGTGAGCTACGGCACACCTGTCGTATCGTTGTGCCCGGAACCTAAGCGAGCAGTGATCGGCAGGGCAGTGCGCACGGAACTGACAGGGGGCGGGCGGTGACCGCCGACGGTGGGGGAAGCTCCCGTGCCGCCGAGGCCACGGGTGACGACGGCGCCGGGCAAGGGGACGCCGGGAGAGCCGAGCGCGACGCCGGCGGGTCCGGCGCGAACGGCGGCGCGGAGAGCGCCGGCCGCGCGGCCGCCAAGGGGGTCGAGGAGTACGGCGACGAGGGCGGCGACCCGATCGCCCTGCGGCTGGAGGCGCTGATCCTCGGCGCCGAACGCCGCTACACCCCCTTCCAGGCCGCGCGCGCGGCCGGGGTCTCCATGGACCTCGCCGCCCGCTTCTGGCGCGCCATGGGCTTCGCCGACATCGGCCAGGCCCGCGCGCTCACCGAGGCCGACGTCCTCGCGCTGCGCCGCCTCGCGGGCCTGGTCGAGGCCGGGCTGCTCAGCGAGCCGATGGCCGTGCAGGTCGCCCGCTCCACCGGGCAGACCACGGCCCGGCTCGCCGACTGGCAGATCGACTCCTTCCTGGAGGGCCTGACCGAGCCTCAGGAACCGGGCATGACCCGGACGGAGATCACCTATCCGCTGGTCGAGCTGCTGCTGCCGGAGCTGGAGGAGTTCCTCATCTACGTCTGGCGGCGGCAGCTCGCCGCCGCCACCGGCCGCGTCGTCCAGGCCCAGGACGACGCGGAGATGGTCGACCGGCGCCTCGCCGTGGGCTTCGCCGACCTCGTGGGCTTCACCCGCCTGACGCGCCGTCTGGAGGAGGAGGAGCTGGGCGAGCTGGTCGAGGCGTTCGAGACGACCGCCGCCGACCTGGTGGCCGCGCACGGCGGCCGGCTCATCAAGACCCTGGGCGACGAGGTGCTCTACGCGGCCGACGACGCGGGCACCGCCGCCGAGATCGGCCTGCGGCTGATCGAGACCATGACCCACGACGAGACGATGCCCGAACTCCGTGTCGGCATCGCCTTCGGCACGGTCACGACCCGCATGGGCGACGTCTTCGGCACGACCGTGAACCTCGCCTCCCGGCTGACGTCGATAGCGCCGAAGGATGCCGTCCTGGTCGACAGCGCCTTCGCCGAGGAACTGGCCCGCAGCGGCGACGCCCCGAAGTCGGAGGCGGAGGTGGGGCCGGAGGCGGACGAGCTCTACCGCTTCGCCCTCCAGCCGATGTGGCAGCGGCCGGTGCGCGGTCTGGGCGTGGTGGAGCCGTGGCTGCTCACCCGCAGGGGCGGCGACTGACGGCCCGCCCCGCTCTGGACATCTCCCCTGCGGGCGAAGATCCTTGCGACAGGTTCACGGTCGTTAACAGGAGGTCCGCATGAGTGAGCAGCGCTTCGGCGAATGGATCCGGATCCAGCGGCACGGGCACGTCGCCGAGCTCGTGCTCGACCGCCCCAAGGCCATGAACGCCGTCTCCACCGAGATGGGCCGCCACATCGCGGAGGCCACCGCGGCCCTCGCCGCCGACACCGCCGTACGGGTCGTCGTGCTCACGTCCACGCACGAGCGGGCGTTCTGCGTCGGCGCGGACCTCAAGGAGCGCAACTCCTTCACCGAGGCCGACCTCGCGCGGCAGCGCCCGCACGCCCGCGCCGCGTACACCGGCGTGCTCGAACTGCCCGTGCCGACCGTCGCGGCGGTGCACGGCTTCGCGCTCGGCGGCGGCTACGAACTGGCCCTCTCCTGCGACGTGATCGTCGCCGACACCACGGCCGTGGTGGGTCTGCCCGAGGTGTCGGTCGGGGTGATCCCGGGCGGCGGCGGCACCCAGCTGCTGCCCCGCCGCGTCGGCGCCGCGCGGGCGGCCGAACTGATCTTCACGGCGCGGCGGGTGGCGGCGGAGGAGGCACGTGAGCTGGGCCTGGTGGACCAGCTCGTACCGGAGGGCGAGGACCGCGCGGCGGCGCTGGCGCTGGCCGAGCGCATGGCGGCGAACTCTCCCGTGGGCCTGCGCGCCGCGAAGCGGGCGCTGCGGCTGGGGCATGGCCTGGACCTCCGTACGGGGCTGGAGGTCGAGGACGCGGCGTGGCGCGCGGTGGCCTTCTCGGGGGACCGGGTGGAGGGCGTGGCGGCGTTCAACGAGCGGCGTTCGCCGGAGTGGCCGGGGGTTTGATCTTTTGGGGCCGGGGTGGGGGTTCGTTGCGCCTGCGGCGCTTTGTTCCCCTACCCCGCCCCTTCCCGGCTGCATCTGATCTGCGGCTCCGCCGCGTGGGGGCGCGTGCCCCAGGCCCCCCGGCTGTCCCGCCGTTGCCGCCTGCGGCGGGAGCGGCCTGCGGCCGCGTCCTCAAGCGCCGGACGGGCTGGATTTCGCGGACCGTGGCCTTGAATCTGCGGCCGAGTGCGCAATCCAGCCCGTCCGGCGTCTGAGGACAGCGCGTGAAGCGTGCTTCGGGGGTCTGGGGGCTTGCCCCCAGTTTCGGGAAGGGGCGGGGCTGGGGAACAAAGCCCGCCGCAGGCGCGACCCCGCCCGCGGCGCGCGGCTGGGGAGAAACCCCCGGTCACCGGCCCCGCCGCCCCCCGACCCCGCCGCGAAGCAGAAATCGCACAACATTCATACGCTGGGTGCGAAAGGCCGCGCGCAGCGAAAGAATGTGAGGCATTCGAGGTGGCAGAAAGCGGGGAGTGCGACATCCGGCTGCGCGCCGTGGTGGAGCTCGCGCAGGCGATGGCGGCGGCCCAGTCACCCCTGGATTCCGTCGGTGCCGCCGCGGAGCGGGCCCGGCTCGCGCTGGGCGGCAGCTTCGCGGCCATCTCGGCGTGGGAGCGCGGGGACGGCCGGCTGCGCGTGCTGGTGAACGCGGGCGAGCTGGCGGAGGGCGAGGAGCGCTGCCCGGAGGACGAGTCCTATCCGGTGCACGACTTCCCCGAGATCGCGGAGTTCCTGCACGAGGAGTGGGCCGGCGGCGGCCCGGGGCCGCGCGCCTGGGTGGAGTGCGCGGACACCCCGGAAGGCACCGGCTGGGAGCGGGTGGCCGCGCTGCGGCGGCGCGGACGCGGCTGCTGCGTGGTCGCCCCGATCGTGCTGCACGGCCGGGCCTGGGGCGAGCTGTACGTGGCCCGGCCGCCGGGCGCCCCCGCCTTCGACCGTACGGACGCGGACTTCGCGACCGTGCTCGCCGCCGTGGCGGCGGCCGGGATCGCCCAGACCGAGCGGCTGGAGGAGGTCCGCCGCCTCGCCTTCACCGACCCCCTCACCGGCCTCGGCAACCGCCGCGCGGTCGACGCCCGCCTCGACGAGGCCGTGGAGCGGCACCTCGCGGAGGACACCGTCGTCAGCCTCGTGGTGTGCGACCTCAACGGCCTCAAGCGGGTCAACGACACCCTGGGCCACGCGGTGGGGGACCGGCTGCTGGAACGGTTCGGCTCGGTGCTGTCCCTGTGCGGGGCGATGCTGCCGGGCACGCTGGCGGCGCGGCTGGGCGGTGACGAATTCTGCCTGCTGACGGTCGGCCCGTCGGCCGACGAGGTCGTGCGCGTCGCCGACGAACTGTGCCGCCGGGCGGCCGACTTGGAGCTCGGCGAGGGCGTCGCCTGCGGGGTCGCCTCGACGGGGGACCCGATCGGGCCGGTGCGTACGGCCCGGCGGCTGTTCCGGCTCGCGGACGCGGCGCAGTACCGCGCGAAGGCTGCGCTGGCCGCGAAGCCGGTTGTCGCTGGGCGCGACGGGCCTTCGGATCCTGTGCTCGAGCTCGCGGATCGTCCGCCTGCGCCGGCTCCTGCGGAGCGGCGCCGCTTCCGCGGCCGGAACGGGTAGTTGGGGCGGTCTTGGGTGCGGCTCCGTTGCGCCTGCGGCGGGCTTGTTCCCCAGCCCCGCCCCTTCCCGGCTGCATCTGATCTGCGGCTCCGCCGCGTGGGGGCGCGTGCCCCAGCCCCCTGGGTGCGGGCCGGTTGGGGCCTGCGGCGCTTGTTCCCCTACCCCGCCCCTTCCCGAAACTGGGGCGCTGCCCCAGACCCCGACGCGCGGGTCCGTTGCCTCCCCCAGCTACCGCTGGGAGGTGCCCCCAGCGGCGGGAGCGGCCTGCGGCCGCGTCCTCAAACTCCCCCAGCTACCGCTGGGAGGTGCCCCCAACGGGCTGAAAAGAAAAGAAAGGCGTGCCCCGAAGGTCTACGCACCCACCGGCCCTGAACGTACCCACCCCCGGCCCAGCCACAAACCAGCCCGGCCGGCGATTGAGGCCACCCCACCCCAGCCACAAACACCCCGCCAGCAAAGCGCAGCGGATCGCCTAGTGACAGGTGGCGATTCAGTCTCTAGGGTGCCTGAATATGGATATGCACACTGTGGTGGTGGGGACGGCCGGGACGACCGCGGAAGACGTGATCGCCGTGGCGCGTGACGGCGCGCGCGTCGTCGTGTCCGAGGAGGCGCTGGCCGCCGTCGCCGCCTCCCGGCAGGTCATCGACGACCTCGCCGCCAAGCCCGACCCCGTCTACGGCGTCTCCACCGGCTTCGGTGCCCTCGCCGTCCGCCACATCAGCCCCGACCTGCGCGCTCAGCTCCAGCGCAACATCGTGCGCTCGCACGCCGCCGGCATGGGCCCGCGCGTGGAGCGCGAGGTCGTCCGCGCGCTGATGTTCCTGCGGCTGAAGACTCTCGCCTCCGGCCGTACGGGCGTACGGCCCCTCGTCGTCGAGACGATGGCCGCGATCCTCAACGCCGGCATCACGCCGGTCGTGCACGAGTACGGCTCCCTCGGCTGCTCCGGCGACCTCGCGCCGCTCTCCCACTGCGCGCTCACCCTCATGGGAGAGGGCCAGGCCGAGGGCCCGGACGGCGCGCTGCGCCCGGCCGGCGAGCTGCTCGCCGAGCACGGCATCGCGCCCGTCGAGCTGCGGGAGAAGGAGGGCCTCGCGCTCCTCAACGGCACCGACGGCATGCTCGGCATGCTCGTCATGGCCTGCGCGGACCTCGCCCGGCTGATCACGTCGGCCGACGTCACCGCCGCCCTGTCGCTGGAGGCGCTGCTGGGCTCGGAGAAGGTCCTCGCGCCCGAGCTGCACACCATCCGCCCGCACCCGGGCCAGGGCGCGAGCGCGGACAACATGCTGCGCGTGCTGGCCGGTTCGGGCCTGACCGGGCACCACCAGGACGACGCGCCGCGGGTCCAGGACGCCTACTCCATCCGCTGCGCCCCGCAGGTCGCGGGCGCCGGCCGGGACACCCTCGCCCACGCCCGGCTGGTCGCCGACCGTGAGCTCGCCGCCGCCGTCGACAACCCCGTCGTGCTGCCCGACGGCCGGGTCGAGTCCAACGGCAACTTCCACGGCGCCCCGGTCGCGTACGTCCTGGACTTCCTCGCCATCGCCGCCGCCGACCTCGCGTCGATCGCCGAGCGCCGCACGGACCGGCTGCTGGACAAGAACCGTTCGCACGGCCTGCCGCCGTTCCTGGCCGGGGACCCGGGGGTCGACTCCGGTCTGATGATCGCGCAGTACACCCAGGCCGCCCTGGTGAGCGAGATGAAGCGGCTCGCGGTGCCCGCCTCCGTGGACTCGATCCCGTCGTCCGCGATGCAGGAGGACCATGTATCGATGGGGTGGTCCGCGGCGCGCAAGCTGCGTACGGCTGTTGACGCCCTCGCCCGTGTCGTCGCGGTCGAGCTGGTCGCCGCCACCCGCGCGATCGAGCTGCGTACGGGCCTGTCGGCCGCTCCGGCGAGCCAGGCGGTGCTGAAGGCCGTCCGCGAGGCCGGTGTCGAGGGCCCCGGAGGGGACCGTTTCCTCGCCCCTGACCTGGCCGCGGCCGAGGCGTTCGTGCGCACTGGGAAGCTGGTGGAGACCGTCGAGCCCGTGACCGGTCGGCTGGCCTGAGCGAGGTCAGCGAGCCGCTGTGCGCGACCTGCGCACGGCGGCCGTGACCAGCGCGCCGCCCGCCGCCACGAAGGCCACGCCCCCGAAGACGTACGGCGTGGTGTCCACGCTGCCGGTGTCGGCCAGTGAGGTCTGCGGAACGGCGGTTCCGGACTCCTGACGTGCGGTGTCGGCGGCGGACGGCTCCGGCGTCGCGTGCGCGCTCGGCATGAACCACACCGCGCACAGGAGCGAACCGGCGGCGACGGCGGTCAGCAGCGGGCGGCGTGCGGTCACGGAACGAATCCCCCTTGAAGTGCCGGAGGTTGAGGGAGCGGCAGCGCCGCACTGCCTCAACTGACCTGATGTTAGTGATACGAACGGGCCCGGGGGAAGCCGGGACGCGTGAGCCTTGTCGGACATCGCGTGCGAATGTCAAGGGGCCCTCGACCCTGGTCCGGTTCGCCGCCTCGCCTGCATCATGGACAACACGGTCATACCGAGACCCCGGCTACCATGTCGGCCCTCCGAGGCGCTTTACTTGCGTGGTCTTCCCCACACTTCCCCGAGGGGTGGAACGGGCGAATCGGTAAAGACGTATCTCAAGCAGTAGCCGGTATACGTGTTGCCCCACGATTCGGCTCGGGGATTCGGGGTCCAGGAGCAATGGAGAAGCGTGTGATGACGGACGGCAAGCGTCGCAAGGCCCTGGTGGCCGCGGCCGCTGTGCTCGGTGGTGCGCTGACCCTCGCCGCCTGTGGTGGCGGCGATGACGACGGCAAGAACGGCTCCGGCGGCAACAACGGCAAGGCGCAGAACAAGGTCGACGCCGCCGCCGCCAAGGAAGCCTCCAAGGCGCAGATCAAGATCGCGCAGAAGGACGGCTCGACCAACGCCGGGATCACCGCCGACGCCGCCAAGGTCACCGTCAGTGACGGCGAGCTGACCAGCGTCAAGATGACCGACGACAAGGGCACTCCGGTCGAGGGCACGATATCGCCGGACAAGAAGTCGTGGCAGCCCGCGAAGCAGCTCGAGCGGTCCACCAAGTACAAGGTGGTCGTCGAGGCCAAGGACTCCGACGGCCGCAAGGCCACGGAGAACTCCTCCTTCGCCACCGTCTCGCCCACCAACAGCTTCATCGGCTCCTTCACGCCGGAGGACGGTTCCACCGTCGGTGTCGGCATGCCGGTGTCGATCAACTTCGACAAGCCGATCAAGGACCGCAAGGCCGTCCAGTCGGGCATCACGGTCAACTCCAGCAGCGGCCAGAAGGTCGTCGGTCACTGGTTCGGTGACCAGCGCATCGACTTCCGCCCGCAGGATTACTGGAAGGCCAACTCCGACGTCACCCTGAAGCTCGACCTCGACGGCGTCGAGGGTGCCCCGGGCATCAAGGGCGTGCAGAAGAAGACGGTCTCCTTCAAGATCGGTCACTCCCAGGTCTCCACGGTCGACGCGAAGACCCACCAGATGACGGTCGTCCGGGACGGCAAGACCCTCAAGACCATCCCGATCTCGGCCGGCAGCCCCGAGAACCCCACGTACAACGGCAAGATGGTGATCTCCGAGAAGTTCAAGGAGACCCGGATGGACGGTTCCACCGTCGGCTTCAGCAAGTCCGACGGCAAGGGCGAGTACGACATCAAGGACGTGCCGCACGCGATGCGCCTGTCCACGTCGGGCACGTTCATCCACGGCAACTACTGGGGCAGCGGCATCTTCGGCGTCGCCAACACCAGCCACGGCTGCGTCGGCCTGGAGGACAAGCAGGGCGCGGACGACCCGTCCACGTCGGGTGCCTGGTTCTTCAGCAACTCGCAGATCGGTGACGTCGTCGATATCAAGAACTCCAACGACAAGACCATCGCTCCGGACAACGGCCTCAACGGCTGGAACATGGACTGGAACGCGTGGGTGGCAGGTAGCGCAACCGGCGCGTAGCACCTGACCCGTATGCTCCGGCAGCGGCCCTCCCGGCGGAATTCTCCGCAGGGAGGGCCGCTGCTGTTTTCGGGAAGGGGCGGGCCGGGGGAAAATCCCGGCGACAGCCCGCACCCCACGACGTACCGTCCCCCGGATGAGCGATGAACTGACCGTGGTGCGACTGGATCCGTGCCCCACCGCCGCCGAGACGGACGCCTGGTACGACGTCGTCAGGACCGCGCACCTGCACGACATGCCCCCCACCGTGCCCCCGCCCGGCCGCGCCGAGACCGCCGGGCACCTCCAGGTGCCGGCCATGCTGAGCCACTACGTCAAGGTGGCCGTGCCGCTTCCCGGCGCCGGGGGCGGACCTACGTACGCGGGCGTCGCCTGGGTGCGGCTCTTCGACGACGAGGAGAACCGCACGACCGCCTACATAGGCGACTTCGTCGTCCGCCCCGAACAGCGCGGCCGCGGCATCGGCACCCGGCTGTGGCAGGAACTGCGCGAGGCGGTCACCGACGAGGGCCGCACCTCGGTCACCGTCTCGGTCGAAATCGGCGGTCCCGGCGAACAGTTCGCCAAGGCGCGCGGATTCGACAGCGCGCTGCCGATGGTCTGGTACGTACAGCGCGTGGCCGACGAGACGACCGAGCCCGTCCTCCCCGGCGGCTACCGTTTCGCCGAGTGGACCGGCGTCGTCCCCGCCGAGCACGCCGAGCGGCTCGCGGCCGTACACCAGGCGATGCGGGACGCCCCACACGGTGACCTGGAACTGAGCCCGCCCCGCGCGACCGCGGAGCGCGTCACCCACGCACAGCGGGCCGTCACCGAGCGTGGCGGGCAGATGCTCACCGTCGTCGTGCTCGCCCCGGACGGCAGCCACGCCGCCTACACGGAGGTCGTCCAGCGCTCCCCGGGCGACGTACGGGCCATCCAGTTCGCGACCGGCGTCGCCCCCGCCCACCGCGGGCGCGGGCTCGGCCTCGCCGTGAAACGGCGGATGCTGGGCCTGCTGCGGGAGCAGGGGCTGCCCGTACGCGAGATCGCCACGACCGTCGCCGACGACAACGGCCCGATGCGCGCCGTCAACAAGCTGCTCGGCTATCGGCCCGAGCGGTCGGTCGGGCTGTTCCAGGCGCGGCTCCTGTCCGAGTGACGTCCGGCCGTGGGTCCCTCTTCCGGGAGAATGGGGCGTACGGACGTTGACGTATCCCGTCCCTTCCCGCCCCTTCCCGGAAGTGAGACCCGTGGCCAAGCGAAGCGACCGGCAGCAGGAACGTCCCGGAGGCCGCCCCCAGCAGGCGCCCGGTGACGACGAACTGCTCGCGGCCGTCGAGACCGCGCTGGCCGGCCTGCGCGGGCTGCGCGAGGACGCCCTCGACGACGCCGTCTACGCCGCCGCGTCCGTCCTCGCCGCGTCCCCGTCCGGTCCCGCCGCCGTCAGCCGCGCCCTCCTGCGCGCGGCCGCCCGGACGCTGCGCCGGGCCTGGGAGGCCGGCTGGCAGCCCGCCGACGTGATCCGGCTCGCCCGGCGGGAGCTGACCGCCGCGGAGGTGCGCTTCACCGTCGACGCCGTCGCGGCGGAGGCCCGGCGCTACGCGCCCGACACCCTCGGCGCGCGCTGGGCGGCACAGCTGCGGGAGCTCGACGCGCGGGTCTGGTGGGAGGCCGACGACGCCTTCCTCGACGGCTTCGCGGCGCGCGAGCGGCTCAGCCGCTTCGAGACGGTGGCCTGCGCGCTCGGCGCGCTGCGGCTGGCCGGCGGGCTGCCCCGGATCGGGGCGGCCGGTCCGCTGCCGGGCGCCGGACACCGGCCCGCGGGCGCCCCCGCGGCCCCGCCGCGCATGCTCGCCCGGATCCGGGCGCTGCTGGCGAAGGCGGAGTCCACGGAGTTCGCCGAGGAGGCCGAGGCCCTGTCGGCCAAGGCACAGCAGCTCATGGCACGGCACTCCATGGACGAGGCCCTGCTCGCCGCCCACGCCACCGAGCCCGTGGACGGCCCCGCCGCCTGCCGGATCGGCGTCGAGGGCCCGTACGAGTCCGCCAAGGCGCTCCTCCTCGACGCCGTGGCCGCCGCCAACCACTGCCGGTCGGTGTGGTCCAGCGATCACGACTTCTCGACCGTCGTCGGCTTCGAGGCGGACCTGGAGCTGGTGGAGCTGATGTACACCTCGCTGCTGGTGCAGGCCACCACCGCGATGGCCCGCGCGGGCGACGACCACCACGCCCGCGGCCGCTCCCGCCGCACGCGCGACTTCCGACAGTCCTTCCTCATCGCCTACGCGTCCCGGATCCGCGACCGCCTGACCTCGGCGGCCCGCATGGAGGAGTCGACCGAGGCCGAGGTCCTGCCCGTGCTGGCGGCGCGGGAGGTGGCGGTCGGGGAGACGGCGGAGCGGTTGTTCCCGACGACTACGGCGCATCGGTTGAAGGGGCGCGATGCGGAGGGGTGGGCGCGGGGGGAGGAGGCGGCGGAGGGGGCTTCGCTGGGGTAGGGGTGTCGGGTGCGTCTGCCGCCTGCGGTGGGGTGGCCTCAATCGCCGGCCGGGCTGGGTTTGTGGCTGGACCGGGGGTGTGACCTCCGGGCTGAGGACCTGGAACGCGGTGCGTGGCGCCGTCTTACGTGTTGGGTGCTGTGACTACGCACCGCGTTCCAGAACCTCACCCTCCGGC
>NZ_JBFBBD010000113.1:0-19716 GCF_040689515.1 Streptomyces sp. NPDC051173 | reverse complement strand
TGTTCTGGAGGGGCAGTCGGTTGCCCGGTTCGAGGATGTCCTTCGGGCGAAGGCCGAAGCGGCACGTCATCTGCACGAGCTGACCCAAGACATGGATCTGTCGGCGTTCGTGTTGTTCTCGTCGTTCTCCGCGACGGTCGGTGGTGCGGGTCAGGCCAACTACGCGGCAGCGAATGCTTATCTCGACGCGCTGGCGGAGTTGCGGCGCAGTGAGGGTCTCCCGGCGACCTCGATCGCCTGGGGCCCCTGGGCCAGCGACGGCATGGCCCGTTCTGCCGCGGAGCGTTGGGAGCGGCACGGCCTGCCCGCGATGGCGCCCGAGGCGGCGATCGCCGAGCTGGCGAACGTGGTCAACGATCCGGCGGCAGCCTCGCTGCTCGTGGCCGACGTCGACTGGGACACCCTTGCGCAGGCCAGGGCGGGCGCGCGTTCGTCGTCGCTGCTGAAGGAGCTGACGAGGCACGCCGCAGGTGAGGCTGCCGACAGCGGCACCGCCCCGGCCGACGGGTCCCTCGGCCGGCGGATCAGCGGTCTGGCGCCCGCCGAGCAGGAGCGGGCCGTCCTGGAGTTCGTACGGTCCCATGTGGCCGCCGTGCTCGGGTACGGCCGACCCGACGCCGTCGATGTCGACCGGGCTTTCAAGGAGCTGGGCTTCGACTCGCTCGCGGCCGTCACCTTGCGCAATCGCGTCAACGCCGCCGCGGGGCTGACCCTTTCGAGCACCCTGCTCTTCGACCACCCCACGGCGAGGGACCTGGCGAGGTTCCTGCGCGGTGAGGCGCTGGGGCTGCGGTCCGACGCGGGGCAGGCCCTGCCCGCAGCAGTGGCCACGGACGACGAGCCGATCGCCATCGTGGCGATGAGCTGCCGTTTCCCCAGCGACATCCGAACCCCTGAAGCCTTGTGGGACCTGCTGGCCGAGGGGCGTGAGGTGCTGACCGAGTTCCCCGCGGACCGTGGCTGGGACCTCGACACGCTCTTCGCCCCGGACCCGGACGAGCAGGGCAAGAGCTACGTCCGAGAGGGTGCCTTCCTCGCGAAGGCCGGCGACTTCGATCCGAAGTTCTTCGGGATCTCGCCGCGCGAGGCGACGGCGATGGACCCGCAGCAGCGGCTGCTGCTGGAGACCTCCTGGGAGGCGTTCGAGCGGGCCGGGATCGACCCCGCCGCGCTGCACGGCAGCCCCACCGGTGTGTTCATCGGCAGCAACGGACAGGACTACGCGACGAGTCTGCGCGGGGCCTCCCCCGAGAACGTCGAGGGACACCTGGTGACCAGCAGCGCCGCCAGCGTGGTCTCCGGCCGTATCTCCTACACCTTCGGCCTGGAGGGCCCGGCGGTCACCGTCGACACCGCGTGCTCGTCCTCGCTGGTCGCCCTGCACCTCGCGGCGCAGGCCCTGCGACAGGGCGAGTGCACGCTCGCGCTGGCCGGCGGTGTCACGGTGATGTCCACGCCTGAGCTTTTCGTGGAGTTCAGCCGTCAGCGCGGTCTGGCCTCCGACGGCCGTTGCAAGGCGTTCGCGGCGGCAGCGGACGGCACCGGCTGGGGCGAGGGCGCCGGCCTGCTCCTGCTGGAGCGCCTGTCGGACGCGGAGCGCAACGGGCACCAAGTGCTGGCGGTCGTGCGTGGTTCCGCCGTCAACCAGGACGGTGCGAGCAACGGTCTGACGGCGCCGAACGGTCCGTCGCAGCAGCGGGTCATCCGCGCCGCGCTGGCGAACGCGCGGCTGTCGGCCGCCGAGGTCGACGCCGTGGAAGCGCACGGTACGGGTACGACGCTGGGCGACCCGATCGAGGCGCAGGCGCTGCTCGCGACGTACGGCCAGGACCGGCCGGAGGACCAGCCGTTGCGGCTGGGGTCGATCAAGTCGAACATCGGCCACACCCAGGCCGCGGCCGGTGTCGCGGGCATCATGAAGATGGTCCTCGCGATGCGGCACGGCACCTTGCCGCGCACGCTGCACGTGGACGAGCCCTCGCCGCACGTTGACTGGACGGTCGGCGCCGTCGAGCTGCTGACGGACTCGATCGCATGGCCGGAGACCGGTCGGCTCCGCCGGGCGGGCGTGTCGTCGTTCGGTGTGAGCGGCACGAACGCGCACGTGATCCTTGAGCAGGCGCCCGCGGCGGTTGCCGAGGAGGAGCCGGCTCGGGTCGAGCCGCCGGTGGTGCCGTGGGTGGTGTCCGCCAAGTCCGAGAAGGCGTTGCGGGGGCAGGCGGAGCGACTGCTTGCGCGTGTGGGGGAGTTGTCGCCTCTGGATGTGGGCTTCTCGCTGGCGACTGCTCGGGGTGTGTTCGAGTATCGGGCTGTGGTGTTGGCGGGGCATCGGGGTGGTTTGAGCGCTCTGGTGGATGGGCGTGAGGCTCCGGGTGTGGTGCGGGGTCGTGTTGCGGGTGCGGATGGCCGTGCGGCCTTTGTCTTCCCCGGGCAGGGGTCGCAGTGGGTCGGTATGGCTGCCGGGCTGCTGGAGTCCTCCCCGGTGTTCGCGGAGCGGCTGGGCGAGTGTGCGGCCGCGCTGGCGCCGTACGTCGACTGGTCGTTGACCGGGATCCTGCGCGATGGGGAGAACGACGCCTGGCTTGAGCAGGTCGACGTGGTGCAGCCGGTGTTGTGGGCTGTGATGGTCTCGCTGGCGGAGGTGTGGCGTTCGACCGGTGTGGAGCCGGCGGCTGTTATTGGTCATTCGCAGGGTGAGATCGCGGCCGCGTGCGTTGCCGGAGCTCTGTCCTTGGAGGATGCGGCGAAGGTGGTGGCGCTCCGCAGCAAGGCTCTGCGTGCGCTGTCCGGTCGTGGCGGGATGGTGTCCGTCTCGCTGGATGTGGAGGCGGTTGAGAAGCGGCTGGACGGCCGACTCGCGGTGGCGGCCGTCAACGGCCCGGCCACGGTGGTTGTTTCCGGTGACAACGACGCCCTCGATGAACTCCTCGCCCAGTGTGAGGCGGACGGTATCCGTGTTCGCCGTATCGCGGTGGATTACGCCTCGCACTGCGCGCACGTGGAGGAGATCGAGACCGCCCTGCTGCGTGACCTCGCAGGTATTGCCCCCCGCTCTGCATCCGTGCCGTTCTATTCGACGGTGACGGGATCGGTGCTGGAGACCGGCGCTCTGGACGCTGCCTACTGGTACCGCAACTTGCGCCAGACCGTCCGCTTCCAGGAAACCGTCCAGGCCTTGTTGGACGACGGTTTCCGCCTGTTCGTGGAGTCCAGCGCCCACCCGGTCCTGACGATGGGCGTCGAGCAGACCGCCGAGACCCACAACACACCCATCACTGCCGTGGGTTCGCTCCGTCGCGACGAGGGTGGCCTCGACCGTTTCCTCACCTCCGTCGCCGAAGCCTTCGTCGGCGGAGCGAACGTCGACTGGGCCGGCCTCTTCGACGGCACGGGCGCGCGTCGCGTCGACCTCCCCACGTACGCCTTCCAGCACCAGCGCTACTGGATCGAACCGTCCGCAGCCCCGCAGGGCGACGTCACGTCGGCCGGGCTGACCGCCGCGGACCACCCGCTCCTGGGCGCCGCGGTCACCCTGCCCGCTTCCGGCGGTGCGCTCCTGACAGGGCGGTTGTCGCTGCGTACGCACCCGTGGCTGGGCGAGCACGCGGTGCGGGACCGGGCGCTGTTCCCTGCCTCCGCCTTCGTGGAGCTGGCGTTGCGGGCCGGGGACGCGGTCGGGTGCGACCGCGTCGAGGAGCTCACACTGGAAGCGCCGTTGCTGCTGCCTGAACAGGGCGCGGTCCAGGTGCAGTTGACCGTCGGCGGAGCCGACGGAAGTGGTGCCCGATCCCTCGACGTGTACGCCCGTGTCGAGGACGGCGAGGACGGCGAAGACGCTGAGGACCGGCCCTGGACCCGGCACGCCTCCGGCGTGCTGGTCTCCGCGGCAGACGGCGCCGAGGCGGCCGACGCTGTCGAACTCGGCGCGTGGCCGCCGGCGGGTGCGCGGGCGGTCGATCTGGCGGGGTTCTACGAGCGCCTGGCGGACTCCGGGGTGGCGTACGGCCCGGTGTTCCGCGGGCTGCGGGCCGCTTGGCGGCGGGACGACGAGATCTTCGCCGAGGTGTCGCTCCCCGAGGAGGCGCGAGCGGAGGTGGGCCGGTACGGGCTGCACCCCGCCCTGCTCGACGCCGCGGTGCAGGCGGGGCTGGGTCCGATCGACGGTGGGGTCGCCGACGGCGTACGGCTGCCGTTCGTGTGGCGCGGCGTGTCCCTGCACGCGACCGGCGCCTCGACGGTGCGCGTGCGGCTGGCACCGGTCGGCGCCGACGGTGTGTCCGTATTCATCACCGACGCGGCCGGTGTCCCGGTCGCGCGGGCGGAGGCGTTGGTGGCCCGTCCGGTGTCGCCGGAGCAGCTGGCGGCGGCCGACCCCGGCACCGACGCCCGGACGGCCGACGGATCGGGGCGTACGGCCGTGACGCGCCGTGCGCTGCCCCAGGCGGCACCGGACGCGGAGGAGAACTCCCTGCGACGGAGCTTGCTGAAGGCGAGCGAGGCGGAGCGGCAGCGCATGCTGCTGCGGCTGGTGCAGGAACAGGCTGCCGCCGTCCTCGGCGAGGCCACACCGGACGCGGTCGAGCCCGAACTCCCCTTCAAGGAGCTCGGATTCGACTCGCTCACCGCCGTTGAGCTGCGCAACCGCCTCAACGCCGCCACCGGACACCGGCTGTCGGCCACCTTGGTCTTCGACCACCCGACGCCGGTCGCCCTCGCGGATCACTTGCACGCCGAGCTGCTCGGTCTCCAGGGCGACACGGTCGCGGCCGCCCTGCCCGCCGCCCGGGCCGCGACGGACCAGGAGCCCATCGCCATCGTGGCCATGAGCTGCCGCCTGCCCGGCGGGGTGCGGTCGCCCGAGGACCTGTGGGAGCTGCTGACCGAGGGCCGTGACGCGATCTCCGGGCTCCCCCAGGACCGGGGCTGGGACCTCGACGGGCTGTACGACGCGGACCCCGACAACCCGGGCACGACGTACACCCGGCACGGCGGCTTCGTCGACGACGTGAGCGGCTTCGATCCGGCGTTCTTCGGGATCTCGCCGCGCGAGGCGACGGCGATGGACCCGCAGCAGCGGCTGCTGCTGGAGACCGGCTGGGAGGCGTTCGAGCGCGCGGGCATCGACCCGGCGTCCCTGCGGGGAAGCGAGACCGGCGTCTTCATGGGCGCGGGTTCCCACGGCTACGGCACCGGCCCGCACGCCCCGTCGAGCGGTGTCGAGGGCTATCTGGTGACCGGCAACGCGCTGAGCGTCACCTCCGGGCGCCTCGCGTACGTCTTCGGCTTCGAGGGCCCGGCCGTGGCCGTGGACACGGCGTGCTCGTCCTCGCTCGTGGCCCTGCACCTGGCCGTGCAGTCCCTGCGGCAGGGCGAGTGCTCGATGGCCCTCGCCGGCGGCTCCGCGATCATGTCCACGCCGTGGACCTTCGTCGGCTTCAGCCGCCAGCGCGGCCTGGCCCCCGACGGCCGCTGCAAGCCGTTCGCCGCGTCCGCCGACGGTTTCGGCCCGGCGGAAGGCGTCGGCGTCCTGCTGCTGGAGCGGCTGTCGGACGCCCGCCGCAACGGGCACCGCGTGCTGGCGGTGGTGCGTGGAACCGCGATCAACCAGGACGGCGCGAGCAACGGTCTGACGGCGCCCAACGGCCCGTCCCAGCAGCGCGTCATCCGCGCGGCCCTGGCGAACGCGCGGCTGTCGGCCGCCGAGGTGGACGCGGTGGAGGCGCACGGCACGGGCACCAAGCTGGGTGACCCGATCGAGGCCCAGGCGCTGTTCGCGACGTACGGCCAGGACCGGCCGGAGGACAAGCCGCTGCTGCTCGGCTCGATCAAGTCGAACATCGGTCATACGCAGGCCGCCGCCGGTGTCGCCGGTGTGATCAAGATGGTGCTCGGCATGCAGCACGGCGTGCTGCCTCGGACACTGCACCTGGACGAGCCCTCTCCCCACGTCGACTGGTCCGAGGGCTCCGTGCGGCTCCTGGCCGACGACGCGCCCTGGCCGGAGACGGGACGGCCCCGACGGGCAGGCGTCTCCTCGTTCGGCATGAGCGGCACGAACGCCCACGCCGTGCTGGAACAGGCACCGCAGGACGCCGCCACCGACGATGACGACCGGGACCCGAAGCCGCCGGTGGTGGTGCCCTGGGTGGTCTCGGCCCGTTCGGAGAGCGCGCTGGGCGCGCAGGCGGAGCGCTTGCTGGCGCGTGTGGGGGAGTTGTCGCCGCTGGACGTGGGCTTCTCGCTGGCGACTGCTCGGGGTGTGTTCGAGCACCGGGCCGTGGTCCTGGCCGGAGACCAGGACGGACTGGTCGAGGGCCTGAGCGCGCTGGCGGACGGACGCGGAGTGCCGGGCGTGGTGCGAGGCGTCGCGGGCTCGCGCGGGCAGGCGGCCTTCGTCTTCCCGGGGCAGGGGTCGCAGTGGGCCGGTATGGCGGCTGAGCTGTTGGATTCGTCTCCGGTGTTCGCGGAGCGGGTCGCGGAGTGTGCGGCTGCGTTGGTGCCTTATGTGGATTGGTCGTTGACTGGTCTGCTGCGTGGTGATGACGCTGCCTGGCTTGAGCAGGTCGATGTGGTGCAGCCGGTGTTGTGGGCTGTGATGGTCTCGCTGGCTGAGGTGTGGCGTTCGACCGGTGTGGAGCCGGCGGCTGTCATCGGTCATTCGCAGGGTGAGATCGCTGCTGCTTGTGTTGCGGGTGCGTTGTCGTTGGAGGATGCGGCGAAGGTGGTGGCGCTGCGGAGCAAGGCTCTGCGGGCGTTGTCCGGCCGGGGCGGAATGGTGTCGGTCTCGCTGGACGTGGAGGCGGTTGAGGAGCGGCTGGACGGCCGACTCGCGGTAGCGGCCGTCAACGGCCCTGCCACGGTCGTGGTTTCCGGTGACACCGACGCGCTGGAAGAGCTCCTCGCCGGTTGCGAGGCGGACGGCATCCGCGCACGTCGTATCGCCGTGGATTACGCCTCGCACTGCGCGCACGTAGAGGAAATAGAGAGCGCGCTGTTGCGCGACCTCGCCGGTATCGCCCCCCGCCCTGCATCCGTGCCGTTCTATTCGACGGTGACGGGATCGGTGCTGGAGACGGACACCCTCGACGCTGCCTACTGGTACCGCAACCTGCGTCAGACCGTCCGCTTTGAAGAAACCGTCCAGGCCCTGTTGAACGACGGTTTCCGCCTGTTCGTGGAGTCGAGCGCCCACCCGGTCCTGACCATGGGCGTCGAGCAGACCGCTGAGGCCCACAACACACCCATCACCGCTGTCGGTTCGCTCCGCCGCGACGAAGGCGGCCTGGACCGTTTCCTGATCTCCGTCGCCGAGGCGTTCGTCGGCGGGGCTTCCGTCGACTGGGCCGGCCTCTTCGACGGCACGGGCGCGCGTCGTATCGACCTGCCGACGTACGCCTTCCAGTACCAGCGCTACTGGCTGGAGTCGACGCCCGCTGCCGCAGGTGACGTCACGTCGGCAGGTCTCTCCGCCGCCGGTCACCCGCTCCTGGGCGCCGCGGTCACCCTGCCCGCTTCCGGCGGTGTGCTCCTGACAGGGCGGCTGTCGCTGCGTACGCACCCGTGGCTGGCCGGTCACGCGGTCGGTGGCACGGTGCTGCTGCCGGGCACGGCGTTCGTGGAGCTCGCGTTGCGGGCCGGGGACGCGGTCGGCTGCGACCGGGTGGAGGAGCTGACCCTGGAAGCGCCCCTCGTGCTGCCCGAAGACGGCGCGGTCGACGTGCAGTTGGCCGTGGACGGTCCGCAGGGCGACGGGCGGCGGGAGCTGAGCGTGTACGCCCGGCGTGACGACGCGTCCGGCGGATCGTGGGTCCGGCACGCTTCCGGCGTGCTGGTCTCCGGAGCCGCGAGGGACGATGCCGCTGGGCTGAGCGCGTGGCCGCCGGCGGGTGCGCGGACGGTCGACATCGACGGGCTCTACGAACGGCTCGCCGCCACCGGCCTGGAGTACGGCACGGTGTTCCGTGGGCTGCTGGCCGCCTGGCGGCGCGGTGACGAGGTCTTCGCCGAGGTCGCGCTCCCCGAGGAGGCGCGCGGCGAGGCGGGTATGTACGGGCTGCACCCGGCTCTGCTGGACACGGCGCTGCACGCCTGGCTGACGGGCACCGGCCCGGAGTCCGAGGAGGTCCGGCTGCCGTTCGTGTGGCGGGGTGTGTCCCTGTACGCGACCGGCGCGTCGACGCTGCGCGTGCGGCTGGCGCCGGCCGGTGCCGACGGCATGTCGGTGCTGGTCGCCGACGCCGCGGGCATGCCGGTGGCGTCGGCGGACGCGCTGGTGACCCGGGTGGTCGCGAGGGAGCAGTTCGCGTCCCCGGCCGGGATGAGCGACGTGCTGCACCGGGTGGCGTGGAACGCCGTGCCCGACGCCGTCGCGGCCGCTTCCGACGGCAGCTGTGCCGTTGTCGGAGCCGACCCCCACGGTCTGCTGGGGGCGCTCAAGACGGCGGAGCGGTCCCCGGAGGAGCACACGGATCTCGCGGCGCTGGAGGAGCACGTGCTCTCCGGCTCTCCCGCACCGGACCTCGTGTTCGTCAGCCTCGCCTCGGGACCGTCCGAAGACGTCGCCGCGGCGACGAGGGAGGTCACGCACCGGGCTCTGGACGTCGTGCGGACGTGGCCGGCGGCGGAGTGCTTCGGCGCGGCCCGGCTGGTGCTGGTGACCCGTGGCGCGGTGGCCGTGGCGGCCGCCGAGGAACTGGGGGACCTTCCCGCGGCCGCCGTGTGGGGGCTGGCCCGGTCGGCACAGGCCGAGCACCCGGACAGGTTCGTCCTGCTGGACGTGGACGGCGCCGACGCTTCCCTGGAGGCCCTGTTCGACGCCGTGACCACCGGGGAACCGCAGCTGGCCGTGCGCGAGGGACGGACGCTCGTGCCGCGCCTGGCGGGCGGCGCCGCCGACGGGGTGCTGGTGCCCGCGGGGGACACGTCGGCGTGGCGGCTGGAGGCCTCCGAGGCCGGGACGCTGGAGGGCCTGGCCCTGCGGCCGGCCCCGGAGGCCACCCGCGAACTCGGCGAGCACGAGGTGCGGGTGGCGGTGCGCGCCGCCGGGCTGAACTTCCGTGACGTGCTGATCTCCCTGGGGATGTACCCCGACCAGGCGCTGATGGGCGGCGAGGGCTCGGGCGTGGTGGTGGCCACCGGCCCCGGGGTGTCCTCGCTCGCCGTCGGCGACCGGGTGATGGGCATCTGGTCCGGTGGCTTCGGCCCGCTGGTCGTCACCGATCACCGCACGCTGGCGCGGATCCCGGACGGCTGGTCGTTCACCGAGGCGGCGTCGGTCCCGGTGGTGTACGTGACCGCGCTGTACGCCCTGCGCGAGCTGGCCCGCGTGCGCTCAGGGGAGTCGCTGCTGGTGCACGCCGCCGCGGGTGGCGTCGGCATGGCGGCGGTGCAGCTAGCCCGCGCGTGGGGCGTAGAGGTGTTCGCCACCGCGAGCCCGGCCAAGTGGGACGTGCTGCGGGCCCTGGGCCTGGACGACGCGCACCTCGCGTCGTCGCGCACCGTGGAGTTCGCGCGGCGGTTCGCCGACGCGTCGGGCGGTCGCGGAGTGGACGTCGTCCTCAACTCCCTGGCAGGGGAGTTCATCGACGCCTCACTGCGGCTGCTCGGCGAGGGCGGACGCTTCGTCGAGATGGGCAAGACGGACCTCCGGGACGCCGACGACGTGACGGCGGCGCGACCGGGCGTGACCTACCGCGCCTTCGACCTCGGAGAGGCGGGCCCGGAACGGATCGGCGCGATGCTGGCCGAGATCCTCGAACTCTTCGCGCGCGGCGAGCTGCGCCTGCCGCCCACGCGCGTGTGGGACGTGCGCAGGGCGCCGGAGGCGTTCCGGTTCATGAGCCAGGCACGCCACGTGGGCAAGCTGGTGCTCAGCGTTCCGGCCGCCCTGGACCCGGACGGCACCGTACTGATCACGGGTGCCGGAGGCGTACTCGGCGGCCTGGTCGCGCGGCACCTCGTCGTGGAACACGGCGTACGCAACCTGCTGTTGGTCAGCCGGCGCGGACCCGCGGCCGACGGCATGGCGGAACTCCAGGCGGAGCTGGCGTCGGCGGGCGCGTCGGTGCGCGTCGCCGCCTGCGACGTCGCCGACCGCGACGCGCTGACGCGGTTGCTGTCCGAACTGCCCGACGGGCACGGCCTGACGGGCATCGTCCACGCCGCGGGCGTCCTGGACGACGCGACCCTCGCGTCCCTGACGCCGGAGCGCGTCGACGCGGTGCTCCGCGCGAAGGCCGACGCGGCGTGGAACCTGCACGAGCTCACGCTCCGCTCCGACCTCGCGCTGTTCGCGCTCTTCTCCTCGACCGCGGGCGTCATCGGCTCCGCGGGCCAGGCGAACTACGCTGCGGCCAACACCTTCCTGGACGCCCTGGCGCAGCACCGGCGGGCCCAGGGCCTGCCCGCGGTGTCCCTCGCCTGGGGCCTGTGGGCCGAACGCACCGGCATGACGGGCCACCTGAACCAGGCGGACCTGGCCCGCATGACGCGCGGCGGCCTGGTGCCCTTCTCCTCCGAGGAGGGCCTGGCGCTCTTCGACGCGGCAGGCGGCCTGGCCGAGGGCCTGGTGGTGCCCGCGCGGCTGGACACCGGCGCGCTGGCCGCCCAGGCCGCGGACGGCGTCACCCCGCTGCCCGCCGTGCTGCGCGGCCTCGTACGCCGGCCGGCGGCGACGCGGCGGGCCGTGACCCAGGAACCCGAGCGGGCCGAGGAGCCGTCGCTGTCGCGGCGCCTGTCGGGGCTGGCCCCGGCGGAGCGGCGGCGGACGCTGCTGCGGCTGGTCCAGGAACACGCCGCCACGGTCCTCGGCCACGGATCGGCGGCCGCCGTCGTGACCGACCGGGGCTTCCTGGAACTCGGCTTCGACTCGCTCACCGCGGTGGAGCTCAGGAACCGGCTCAACGCGGCCACCGGGCTGCGCCTCCCGGCCACCCTGATCTTCGACTACCCGACCCCCGAGGCGCTCGCCGGACTCGTCGAGGAGGAGCTCGCGCCCGCGCCGGGAGAGACGGCCGAAGGGGCCGGCCTCGGCACCGAGATCGACAGGCTGGAGGCCGTACTCCGCGACGCCGGCGCGGACACGGACGCCACCACACGCGAGATGGTCACCGCCAGGCTCAAGGACCTGCTGTCCACCGTCTCCGCGTGGGACGTACCGGGCGACGGCCCGGCGGCCGACGCCCCCACCGCGGTCACCGAGCACCTGGAGACGGCGGAGGCCGACGAGCTCTTCGCCTTCATCGACCAGGAATTCGGCACGTCGGAGGAGTTCGGATCCGCTTGATCTCCCTCATGGACGACCCGCACCACCGCACCACCCCTGCCCCGTCGAACGCCCAGCTTCCCGAGCTCGTGAGGTCCTGATGTCGGAACAAGAAAAGCTCCTCGGCTACCTCCGGCGGGTCACGGCTGATCTGCATCAGACCCGCGGCCGCCTCCAGGAGATGGAGGCGGCGGCCCGCGAGCCGATCGCGATCGTCGGCATGAGCTGCCGCTTCCCCGGGGACGTGCGCGGCCCCGAGGACTTCTGGGAGTTGCTGCACGACGGCAGGGACGCCATCACGCCCTTCCCCGCCGACCGCGGCTGGGACACCGACTCCCTCTACGCCGCCGACCCCGACCGGCCGGGCACCACCTACGCCCGCGAGGGCGGCTTCCTCCACGACGTCGGCGACTTCGACGCCGACTTCTTCGGCATCTCCCCGCGCGAGGCGGCCGCCATGGACCCTCAGCAGCGCCTGCTGCTGGAGACGTCCTGGGAGGCCGTCGAGCGCGCGGGCATCGACCCGGCCTCGCTCAAGGGCAGCAGGTCCGGCGTCTTCGTCGGCGCCGTCGCACCCGACTACGGGCCGCGCGTCCACGAAGCCCCCGACGGCGTCGAGGGCCACCTCGTGACCGGCAGCGCCATCAGCGTCGTCTCCGGCCGCGTCGCCTACATCCTGGGCCTGGAGGGCCCGGCGGTCACCGTCGACACCGCGTGCTCCTCCTCGCTCGTCGCCCTGCACCTGGCCGTGCAGGCCCTGCGCCAGGACGAGTGCACGCTCGCCCTCGCGGGCGGCGTCACCGTCATGGCCACCCCCGGCACCTTCATCGGCTTCAGCCGCCAGCGCGGGCTCGCCCCCGACGGCCGCTGCAAGCCCTTCGCCGCCGCGGCGGACGGCTTCGGTCCCGCCGAGGGCGCCGGCATGCTCCTCCTGGAGCGCCTGTCCGACGCCCGCCGCAACGGGCACCGCGTCCTCGCCGTCGTCCGCGGCACGGCCATCAACCAGGACGGCGCGAGCAGCGGCCTGTCCGCGCCCAACGGCCCCTCCCAGCAGCGCGTCATCCGCGCGGCCCTGGCCAACGCCGGACTCACGGCCGCCCAGGTCGACGCCGTGGAGGCGCACGGCACGGGCACCAAGCTCGGCGACCCGATCGAGGCCCAGGCCCTGCTGGCGACGTACGGCCGCGAACGCACCGGTGACAAGCCGCTGTTGCTCGGCTCCGTGAAGTCCAACATCGGTCACACCCAGGCCGCGGCCGGTGTCGCGGGCATCATGAAGATGGTGCTCGCGATGCGGCACGGCGTCCTGCCGCGCACCCTGCACATCGACGCACCGTCCCCCCACGTGGACTGGTCGGCCGACTCCGTCCGGCTGCTCACTGAGCCCACCCCCTGGGCCGAGGGCGAGGAGCCCCGCCGGGCGGGTGTCTCCTCCTTCGGCATCAGCGGCACGAACGCCCACGCCATCATCGAGCAGGCACCGGCCCCGCAGGCCGACGCACCGGAGGCAGACGCTCCGCAGGCAGGCACTTCGCAGGCCGACGACAAGACCGCGGCCGCTCCGGCGGCGACCGCCCTGCCGACGGTGCCGTGGGTGCTGTCGGCCAAGTCCGCGACGGCGCTGCGCGCCCAGGCCGAACGACTCCTGGCGCACGCCGAGGCCCACCCCGAGGCACTCGCCACGGACACCGGCTTCTCCCTCGCCACCACGCGTACGGCCTTCGACCACCGCGCGGTCGTCCTGGCCGCCGACCGCGCGGGAGCCGTGCGGGAGCTGGAGTCGTACGCCGCGGGACGAGCCGCACAGGGCCTCGTCGAAGGCGTCGTCCGGCGTGGCACCGGGGTCGCCTTCGTGTTCCCGGGGCAGGGGTCGCAGTGGGTCGGCATGGCTGCTGGGTTGTTGGATTCGTCGCCGGTGTTCGCGGAGCGGGTCGCGGAGTGTGCGGCTGCGCTGGCGCCTTATGTGGATTGGTCGTTGACCGATCTGCTGCGTAGTGATGACGCTGCTTGGCTTGAGCAGGTTGACGTTGTGCAGCCGGTGTTGTGGGCTGTGATGGTTTCCCTGGCCGAGGTATGGCGTTCGACCGGTGTGGAGCCGGCCGCGGTTATTGGTCACTCTCAGGGTGAGATCGCGGCCGCGTGCGTGGCCGGGGCGCTCTCCCTGGAGGATGCGGCGAAGGTGGTGGCGCTGCGGAGCAAGGCTCTGCGGGCGCTGTCCGGCCGGGGCGGGATGGTCTCGGTCTCGCTGGACGTGGAGGCTGTCGAGGAGCGGTTGTCGAAGTGGGACGGGCGCCTGGCCGTGGCGGCCGTCAATGGCCCGGCCGTGGTGGTCGTTTCCGGTGACGCAGACGCGCTGGAGGAGCTGCTCGCCGACTGCGAGGCGGACGGCGTTCGCGCTCGGCGGGTGGCGGTGGACTACGCGTCGCACTGCGCGCACGTGGAGGAGATCGAGAGCGCGCTGCTGCGTGACCTCGCCGGTATCACCCCCCGTCTTGCGTCCGTGCCGTTTTATTCGACGGTGACCGGTGGGGTGCTGGAGACCGGCGCTCTGGATGCCGGTTACTGGTATCGCAACCTGCGTCAGACCGTGCGCTTCCAGGAAGCTGTCCAGGCCCTCCTGAACGACGGTTTCCGCCTGTTCGTGGAGTCGAGTGCTCACCCGGTCCTGACCATGGGCGTCGAGCAGACCGCCGAAGCCCACAACACACCCATCACCGCTGTGGGTTCGCTCCGCCGCGACGAGGGTGGCCTTGACCGCTTCCTGACCTCCGTCGCCGAGGCCTTCGTCGGCGGGGCGAGCGTCGACTGGGCCGAGCTCTTCGGCGGCGCGGGAGCCGAGCACGTCGATCTGCCGACGTACGCCTTCCAGCACCAGCGCTACTGGCTGACCAGCGCGAAGGCAGGGCAGGGCAGCAAGGGGACCGCGGCCGGCGACGGTTCGGACGCGGTCTTCTGGGAAGCCGTCGAGCACGAGGACCGCGAGGCGCTGGCCGCCACGCTGCGCGTCGACTCGGCGGAGCAGCAGGAGTCGCTGGACGCCGTCCTGCCCGCGCTCGCGCAGTGGCGTCGGCAGCGGCGCTCCGAGTCGGCCGTGGACGCCTGGCGCTACCGGGCGGTGTGGCGTCCCACGGCCGGTACGAAGAAGCCTTCCCTGTCGGGGACATGGCTCGTCGTGGTGCCGGGCTCGCGGAGCGACGACCCGCTGGTCGCAGGCGTACAGCAGGCGCTCCAGGCGCACGGCGCCCACGTGGTGACCCTCGAAGCGGACGGGACCGACGCGGACCGCGCCACGACTGCGGCACGGCTGCGCGAGTTCACGGCGGACGGCCTGAACGGCGTCCTGTCGCTGCTCGCCCTGGACGAGACCCCGCACCCGGAACACCCCTTCACGACGACCGGCCTGGTGGGCACCCTCACCCTCATCCAGGCGCTGGGCGACCTCGGATCCCGGGTGCCGCTGTGGTGCGCCACGCGGGGCGCGGTGTCGACCGGTGACGCCGACCCACTGATCAGTGCGGCACAGGCGGCGGTGTGGGGCATGGGCCGCGTCGCCGGGGTGGAGTACCCCGACACCTGGGGCGGCCTGGTCGACCTGCCGGAGCGGATGGACGGCCGGGCCCGGACCCGGCTCGCCGGTGTGCTGGCCGGCGCCGACGCCGAGGACCAGGTGGCCATCCGCGGCTCCGGCGTCATGCTGCGCCGGCTGGAACCGGCCCCGCTCGGCGAGGCCCGTCCCCTCCGCACCTGGAAGCCCCGTGGCACCGTTCTCATCACCGGCGGCACGGGTGCCCTCGGCACCCACCTGGCCCGGTGGCTCGCGCGCAACGGAACCGATCACCTCGTCCTGACCAGCCGTCGCGGACTCGCGGCGCCCGGCGCGGAGGCCCTCGTCGCCGAGCTGGCCGAGCAGGGCACCCGGGTCACGGTCACCGCCTGCGACGTCGCCGACCGCGACGCGCTGGCGCGCGTACTCGACGCCGTACCCGAGGAGCACCCCCTCACCGCCGTCATCCACGCCGCCGCCTACATCGACCTGGCCGGGCTGGCCGCGACGACGACGGCCGACTTCGCCGACGTCATGAACGCGAAGACCGCCGGAGCGGCACACCTCGACGCCCTGCTGCGCGACACACCGCTCGACGCGTTCGTGCTCTTCTCGTCCGTCTCCGCCGTCTGGGGCGTCGGCGACCACGCCGCGTACGCCGCGGCCAACGCCTACCTGGACGCGCTCGCCCAGCAGCGGCGGGCGAACGGCCTCCCGGCCACGTCCGTCGCCTGGGGCGTGTGGGACGCGGTCGGCGACAACATCCCCGAGGGCCTCGACCTGGACCAACTGCGCCGCCGCGGGCTGCGCTTCATGGACCCGGACCTCGGCATCGCCGCGCTGCAGCAGACGCTCGACCACGACCAGACGCACCTGGCGATCGCCGACATCGACTGGGAGAGCTTCATCCCCGTCTTCACCTCGGCCCGCCCCAGCCCCCTGCTCGAAGAACTGCCCGAGGCACTCGGCATCGAGCAGCAGAGCGCGGACAGCACGTCGAACAGCTCGGACGCGGGGACCGACACGGCCTCGCTCCTGCGCCGGCGGCTCGCCGCGCTGACCCCCGGCGAGCGCGGACACGCCGTCCTCGACCTCGTCCACGAGCAGGTGGCGGCCGTACTCGGGCACGACACCCAGGACGCGGTCGACTCCGAGCGCGCCTTCAGGGACCTCGGCTTCGACTCGCTGACAGCGGTGGAACTCCGCAACCGGCTGAACGCGGCCACGGGTCTGCGGCTGCCCGCCACCCTGGTCTTCGACTACCCCAGCAGCGCCGTGCTGAGCGACCACATCCAGGCGCAGCTCCTCGGGTCGCCGTCCGACACGGCGCGGGCCGACGACGCGGTGTCCGGCGCGACCACGGAGACCGTGGCCGTGGCGTCCGACGACGACCCCGTCGCGATCGTCGCGATGAGCTGCCGCTACCCGGGCGGCGTGACGTCGCCCGAGGACCTGTGGCAGCTGATCATGTCCGACGGCGACGCCATCGGCGGGCTGCCCACCGACCGCGGCTGGGACCTCGACGGCCTCTACGACCCGGACCCGGACGCTCCGGGCAAGACCTACGTGCGGGAGGGCGGATTCCTCTACGACGCGGGCGAGTTCGACCCCGCGTTCTTCGGGATCTCGCCGCGCGAGGCGGCGGCCATGGACCCGCAGCAGCGCCTGCTGCTGGAGACCTCCTGGGAGGCGTTCGAGCGTGCCGGCCTGCCCGCGCTGTCCCTGCGCGGCAGCCGGACCGGTGTCTTCATCGGCTCCAACTACCAGGAGTACGGCCCGCGCGTGCACGAGGCACCGGAGGGCTCCGAGGGTCACCTGATGACCGGCAGCGCGGCGAGCGTCGTGTCCGGCCGCGTCGCCTACTCCTTCGGGTTCGAGGGCCCCGCGGTGACGGTGGACACCGCCTGCTCGTCGTCGCTGGTGGCCCTGCACCTGGCAGCCCAGTCCCTGCGCCAGGGCGAGTGCTCGCTGGCCCTCGCCGGCGGCGTCGCCGTCATGCCGAACCCCGGCGCGCTCATCGGCTTCAGCCGCCAGCGGGGCCTGGCCCTGGACGGCCGCAGCAAGGCGTTCGCGGCGGCCGCGGACGGCATGGGCCTCGCCGAGGGCATCGGCGTGCTGCTGCTGGAGCGGCTGTCGGACGCGCGGCGCAACGGCCATCAAGTGCTGGCGGTCGTGCGCGGTTCCGCCGTGAACCAGGACGGTGCGAGCAATGGTCTGACGGCGCCGAACGGTCCGTCGCAGCAGCGGGTCATCCGCGCGGCGCTGGCGAACGCGCGGCTGTCGGCTGCCGAGGTCGACGCGGTCGAGGCGCATGGCACGGGTACGAAGCTGGGTGACCCGATCGAGGCCCAGGCGCTGCTGGCCACCTACGGTCAGGAACGCCCCGAGGACAAGCCCCTGTTGCTGGGCTCGGTGAAGTCCAACATCGGTCACACGCAGGCTGCGGCTGGTGTTGCCGGGATCATGAAGATGGTGCTGGCGATGCGGCACGGCACGCTGCCGCGCACGCTGCACGTCGACGAGCCCTCGCCCCACGTCGACTGGTCGGAGGGCGCAGTCGAGCTGCTCACCGAGGCCGCGTCGTGGCCCGAGAACGACCGGGTGCGCCGGGCGGGTGTCTCGTCGTTCGGTATCAGCGGGACGAACGCGCACGTCATCCTGGAGCAGGCTCCGGAGGAGGCCAAGGCCGTCGAGGAGGCCGGCGAGTCGCCGGTCGCGGTGCTGCCGTGGGTGGTGTCGGCCAGGTCCGAGGCGGCGTTGCGGGGTCAGGCGGAGCGGCTGTTGTCGTTGACGCGGGACGAATCCGTCGAGCCGGTCGATGTTGCGCATTCGCTGGTGTCGGCGCGGTCGGCGTTCGAGCACCGTGCGGTGGTGCTGGCCGGTGAGTCGCAGGCTTTCGCCGCGGGGCTGGGTGCGGTGGTGTCGGGCGAGCCTGCCGCCGGTGTGGTGCGAGGTGTGTCGGCGCCGGGGAAGCTGGCGTTGGTGTTCTCGGGGCAGGGCAGCCAGCGGGCTGGGATGGGCCGGGAGTTGTATGAAGCCTTCCCTGCCTTCGTTGAAGCCTTCGACGAAGTGTGTGCGCAGTTCGATGGCCTGCTGGAACGGCCCCTGCGTGAGGTCGTGTTCGAGGACGGTGGCGCTCTCGATGAGACGGTGTTCACGCAGTGCGGTCTGTTCGCGCTGGAGGTTTCTCTCTACCGGCTGGTTGCTTCGTGGGGTGTGAAGCCGGATTACGTGGCCGGGCATTCCATCGGTGAGATCGCGGCCGCGTATGTGGCTGGTGTGTGGTCGCTGGCGGATGCGTGTGCGTTGGTGGCGGCGCGTGGGCGTCTGATGCAGGCGCTGCCTGCCGGTGGGGCGATGCTGGCGGTGGAGGCGGACGAGACCTTCGTCCGTACCGCTCTCGCCGATCACGCCGATGTGGACATCGCCGCTGTCAATGGGCCGTCGTCGGTGGTGGTTTCCGGTGCTGAGGCTTCGGTGGCTGAGCTGGAAGCGGCCTGGCGGGATGAGGGTCGTCGGGTGCGGCGCCTGCGGGTCTCGCATGCCTTCCATTCCCCGTTGATGGAGCCGATGCTGGCCGACTTCCGTGAGACGGTTCAGGCGCTGTCGTATGAGACGCCGCGTATTCCGCTGGTGTCGAACCTGACCGGTGTGCTCGCTACCGCCGACGAGGTGTGTGACCCGGAGTATTGGGTGCGCCATGTCCGCGAGGCTGTTCGCTTCGCCGACGGTGTGGCATGCCTGGCGGATCAGGGTGTGACCACGTGCCTGGAGCTGGGCCCGGACGGTGTCCTGTCGGGTATGGGCCAGGACAGTGCCCCGCACGTGGTGTTCACATCCGGCCTGCGCCGGGATCGTGACGAGGCGGCTTCGCTGTTGGAGGCTCTGGCTCAGGTCTATGTCCAGGGCCACTCCGTGGACTGGGCGGCGATGCTGGCCCCGGCACGCCCCCGTCAGGTCGAGCTGCCGACCTACGCCTTCCAGCGTGAGCACTACTGGCTGGAATCGACCGTGGAGTCCGGTGGTGACAACGCGGACGCCGGTTTCTGGGACGCGGTGGAGCGCGGGGATGCCTCGGAGGTCGCGGGGCTGCTGGAGCTTTCCGCGGGTGACACGGCGGGTGAGTCGCTCGCGGCCGTGCTCCCGGCCCTGTCCGCCTGGCGCCATCGCGACCGTGAGCGGCTGGCGTTGGACAACTGGCGGTACCGGGTGACGTGGTCGCCGTTCGGTGAGTCGGCCGGGTTGCTGTCTGGTGATTGGCTGGTGGTTGTTCCGGCTGGTCTGGCTGCTGATGCGTGGGTTGGTCAGTGTGTGGCTGGTCTGGCTGGTCGTGGTGCGCGGCCGGTGGTGCTGGAGGTGTCCGGTGCTGACCGTGAGGTGATTGCTGAGCGGCTTCGGTCGGAGTCCGGTTTCGCTGGCGTGGTGTCGTTGCTGGCGCTCGCGGGCGGCCGGGATGCGGTGTTCGGCTCGGTGCCGACGGGTGTCGCACTGACTCTGGCTCTCGTGCAGGCTCTCGGCGATGCTGACATCGCGGTTCCGTTGTGGTGTGTGACGCGGGGCGCGGTTGCTGTCACTTCCAGTGAGCGTGTGGCGGATCTGGATCAGGCGCAGTTGTGGGGTCTGGGCCGTGTGGCGGCGTTGGAGCTGGGCGGCCGCTGGGGCGGTCTGATCGACCTTCCCGAGGTGCTGGACGGGCGTTCGGCGGGGCGTCTGGCGGGTGTGTTCCGGTCCGGTGAGGCTGAGGTCGCGGTCCGGTCTGCCGGGGTCTTCGGGCGTCGGGTTGTGCGTGCTTCGGTGGGTGCTGGTGTCGGTCCGTGGCGTGTGTCGGGGACGGTGCTGGTCACGGGTGGTACGGGTGGTCTGGGCCGGCATGTGGCTCGTTGGCTGGCCGGTGCGGGTGCGGAGCATC